>CABSJA010000029.1 GCA_902477915.1 uncultured Veillonella sp. | reverse complement strand
ATATGTTCAATCATATGATTGATTACCTATCATTGTTCAGTTTTCAAAGATCTGTTATCAGTTTCACGCTTTAGTGAAGCGCCATCTGACGACTTGATTATAATAACATGTGAACATTTTCATGTCAACACATTTTATAATCTTTTTTGAAGTTCTTTTGAACCTCTAAGTGCATTGCTACACTCATTAAGAAACAGTCGCTCGAACGACTGTATGCATATTATAGTATAACCAAAATATAATGGCAACCCCTAATTCTCAATTTCACACAACTTTCATTACGCATTCATTTTCTAGTCTAAAAACTGAAGATTGATTTTACACAACCTATTTTGTATAATGTAGCTGTAATATAGACTCTTTCACTTATGCACTTATATAGTTATATATTATTTAGTACTATATTTTAATTTTGAATGAGCACTATATTTCAATTTAGTCTTTTATTATAGTAGTTATAATTAATACTATAATAATGTGTAAGGAGATTGAGTATGAAATTATCCAAACGTTTATTATCTAAAACAGTTGCTATTGCTGCTGTATGTGCAACTATGGCTACTGCAGCCTTTGCTGCACCTCAAGGTACCTTTGATTCCTCTGAAATTCAAATTACTGGCCAAGCCTCTCGTTCAGTAGCACCTAACTATGCGATCTTAACACTTGGTATTACTAGCGAAAACACAAACATCAATGCTGCAAAATCTAACAATGACCGCATCATGAGTGATTTGATTAGTAAGTTAGGTCATTTAGGTATCGATAAAAAAGATATTTATACCTCTAATATTTCTATTAACCCTACTAACGATTACCAAGATGGCAAACGAATCAATACAGGTTATAATGTGTCTAATCGTGTAACTGTAAAAATCAATAATCTTGATAATGTAGGTAAAGCTGTTGATGCTGCTGTTAGCGCTGGGGCTAATGATATCAACAACCTTTCTTTCCAAAATGATGTATCTCAACAACTATCTGATTCATTAACTACAGAAGCAATTCAAGATGGCCGTCATAAAGCTGAGGTTATCGCTGCAGCCCTTGGACGTACATTAGGACCTGTAAAAACAGTTTCTATCAGTACACCTCAAACAAGCTCCATGGATTCTGGTTACTATCGTAACGCAATAATGTTAAAAGCGTCTCTCGAAACTGCTACTCCTGTTGAAAAAGGATCATTAGTAGTTTCTCAAGACGCTAATATCACTTATTATTTACAATAGAATTTTCTGGTACCACACCTTCGTGGACCGCTACAATGCCGCCTGTCAATTCATGATAGGTGGCATTTTCATATCCTAAAGATTTCCAAATTTCAAGAATCTCACTTTGATGAGGATATCTACGTAAGGATTCTGGTAACCACGCATAGGAGGAATTATCCTTACTTAATTTACCTATAATAGGTAATATATAGGAGAAGTAGAAATTGTATAATTGTTTAAAACCAAACATACTTGGTTTCGCTAACTCCAATACAACTACTTTCCCACCTGGTTTTACAACACGTTGCATTTCAGATAATACCTGTTTAATATCTGGTACATTACGCATTGCAAAGCCGCTCATAGCAGCATCAAATGTATTATCTGCATATGGTAATGCCATTGCATCACCTTGAACAAGATTAACTTGATCTAGTAAACCAGCATCTTCAATGCGTACGCGACCTTGATCAAGCATTTCACTATTAAAGTCCAAAGCCTCTACCTTTAATGTTGGCTCTTGACGTAATGCTTCTTTTGTAAACACGCAAGTGCCACAAGCTACATCAAGTATTCGTTGATTTGGACCTATATTCATTGCTTTTACAGAAAATTTGCGCCAGTAATAATCTTGACCAAAACTCAAGACTGTATTCATCAAATCATAATTCTTAGCAATATTAGAGAACACACCTTGCACAAACTCTTCTTTATCTGCATATGTTTTAAATTCTTTCGTATTCATTATGGTCCTTTCACTAATCAAGAACTATATTCAAACTCTTTACTCGCATAGTATATCATACTATGACGCCTATCAAAAGAATCCTATTATATATACTATATATAGTAACTATGTAAAGAGCACATATTTAGTTAAAGTAATATATTCACTACTATTAAAACTAGCATATTACAAAATAAATATCGTTATCAGTCACAGTAGATCCAATTTAACTATATATTAATGACTATGATATTCTCTATTGCCACCAATCTATGTTCGTTGTATAATGACATATGTCCATGTTGAAAAGATATCTTTTCCATGGTCTTTTATTAGTTTTTATTAAGTATTGGAGTGTACTATGAATCGATTTGTAAAATCAATCAATAGAGTCAGTCTAATCCAACAAATAATCATAGGTTTGATTATTGGTATTTTGACAGCTCTATACGTGCCAGAATTGGCAAATGAACTAGCTTTATTAGGCGTTCTCTTTGTTGGTGCTTTAAAAGGGATTGCACCAATCCTTGTATTTTTCCTTGTTATTGCAGCTATCAGTAAACATCGTTCTGGTCAAAAGACTGGGATGGGATCTGTAATCACATTATATTTATTAGGTACATTCCTTTCTGCAGCACTTGCTGTAGTCGTAAGCTTTATGTTCCCTACTACATTACACCTTGCAGCTAGTGCAGCTGATGCTGCTCCACCACAAGGGATCGTAGAGGTTATGAAAACACTTTTAAAAAATATTGTTGATAACCCTGTGAAAGCCTTAATGACCGCTAACTATATCGGCATTTTAGGTTGGGCCCTTATCATTGGTGGTGCGTTACGCCATGCACCAATGAATACTAAAGAAGTAATGGAATCTATCGCACAAGCTATTACAACTGTAGTAGGCTGGATTATCCGCTTTGCTCCTCTAGGTATTATGGGTCTCGTAGCTGACTCTATCGCTACTAATGGTATTGAAGCTTTAATCGGCTACTTCCAATTACTCGTATTACTACTTGGTTCTATGATTTTCGTAGCATTAGTAGTAAATCCACTTCTATCTTTTGTATACCTTCGTCGCAATCCATATCCATTGGTATTTAAATGTTTGCGTGAATCTGCTATCTATGCGTTCTTTACTCGTAGCTCTGCAGCAAACATTCCTGTTAACCTTGATTTAGCAAAACGTTTAAAACTTAACCCTGATATGTATTCCGTATCCATTCCATTGGGTGCTACTATCAACATGGGTGGTGCAGCGATCACAATTACAATCATGACATTAGCTGCTGCACATACACTTGGTATCGTTGTAGATGTCCCTACAGCAATCCTTTTATCTGTCATTGCTACAATCGGTGCTTGTGGCGCTTCTGGCGTTGCTGGTGGGTCCCTACTTCTAATTCCTCTAGCTTGTTCTCTATTCGGTATCTCCAATGATATTGCAATGCAAGTTGTTGGTGTAGGTTTCATCATCGGTGTTTTACAAGACTCCACTGAAACAGCTCTTAACTCCAGTACAGACATTCTCTTCACAGCTACTGCAGATTACGCAAAACGTGGCTACCACGAAAACTGGAACTAACATCTAAAGGCGGTCCTTCGGGACCGTCTTTTTTTGTGCTCAATGGATAGAAAATCAGCCGTCTATATTGATTTTCTTCAATATAATGTTATAATAGAGTTAATGATAATAACTATTAATAGATATAAATAGAAAGGAATCAACATGAAACAATACGATATTATTGTAGTTGGTACAGGTGGTGCAACCATCGTAGCTGATGCTGCTATCAAAGTGGGTAAAAAAGTAGCTATCATAGAAAAAGGTAAATTTGGTGGCACCTGCTTAACTCGCGGTTGTATTCCTACAAAGGTTATGGTTACAGCAGCTAATGCGATCCAAGAGGTAGAAGAATTCAAAAAAATCGGTATTAATGTTAGCGATGCTACTATGGACTGGGACACTGTTTCTAAACGTACATGGTTTAAAATTGACGAATCTGCAGGCATCTATGATTATTACAATGCTTTCGATAACGTAGACGTATACCGCGGTGCAGCTAGTTTTGTATCCGATAAGGTTATGAATATTCACCTTAACGATGGTTCTGGTACTGTAGAAATTACAGCCCCTACTATCGTTCTTGGTACTGGTGGCTATAGCAATATTCCGAATGTACCAGGTTTACAAGAGGCAGGCTATCTTTCTAGTGAAAGCCTCTTTGGCGATAAATTCCCTAAACAACCATATAAATCACTTGCAGTACTCGGTGCTGGCCCTATCGGTGTAGAGTTCGGTCACGTTTTTGATGCTGCTGGTACTGAAGTTACCATCATTCAGCATAATGTACGTCTTGTACCTAAGGAAGACGAAGAGATGTCTGAACATCTTCTCCAAAACTATCGTGCTCGCGGTATCAATGTTATATTGAACCAAGACACTGTTGAAATCCGTCAAGAAGATGGCCTCAAGGTAGTAGTCACAAAAGATCGTACGACTGGTGAAATTACAGAGACAAAGGTTGAAGAAATTCTCGTAGCTGCCGGTATTCGCCCTGCTGTCGAAGAATTACACCTCGAAAATACAGGTATTGAAACATTACCAAAAGGCTGGATAAAAACAAATGAATTCCTCGAAACATCTGTAGATGGTATCTATGCATTAGGTGATGTAAACGGCGAGCCTGCATTCCGTCATCGTGCAAACTACGAAGCAGATATTATCGCCCATAATCTATACTTTGCCAAAAACGAAGAAGATTTCCGTTGGGCACGCTATGATACATTGCCAAAGGTTACCTTCTCCTACCCTGAAATCGGTAGCGTAGGCCTTACTGAAGCAGAAGCTATTAAAGCTGGTTATAATGTAGGGGTAGGTAAAAACTACTACTCCTCCACAGCTAAAGGTTATGCAATGGGTATTAATCCTGGTGATGTAAATGATGGCTTTGTAAAAATTGTAGTTGATAAAGATACAAATCATATCCTTGGTATGCATGTAACAGGCCCTCAAGCCTCTATCTTATTCCAACCTTACGTAAACCTTATGAACAGCGGTGTAACACCATTGACTGCTATTAATGAAGAAATCGCTTCTGAACGTACAAAACGATTACGTGAAAGAGGTATCACTCGTGCTATGGATCCAAAATCTGTTATCACTGTAGGTGAAACTATGAGCCCACACCCTTCTCTTGTAGAGGTAATTATGTGGACACAAGTATACTACGAACACCGTTGGTAATACTAACTACATAATAACTATGTAATAATGACGTAATAATGACGTAATAATGACGTAATAATGACGTAATAACGACAAAAAGGACTGTGTATATACACAGTCCTTTTATTGTACCCGATATTCTAAATGGATTAACGGCCCATATCAATAGTGTTATCCCAAATAATATTTGTTCTGCGACCATCGAAGCCTTGATCTGGTTCAGGAGGTAATTTACTAGATTTAGTTTGACCTACATATGCCCCTGTTTCAGCATCTACAGTAACTACAGTCTTTTTGCCGTCTTGATGCATTGTCATATAGTATAGAATCTTACCTTCATGAGCTTCAATTTTCCAGCCTTTTACAACTGCATCAGCACCAAGTTGTTGTTTTGCAACGCGTTCAGCTTGAGACGCTTCAATTACTTTATCTTTATTGAAGATCTCACCAATAACTTTTTTAGGTTTGCCACCCTCTTCCATATCGGAAGTATTACCAGTGATTACGTCTATTTTCATTTTGTATTGATGATATTTACTATAACCTACTACTTTGTAACCATAGTTCAAATCGTTGGAGTTAAGCTCTACAGAATGTAGTGCTGCATTAGGATAGCGATTTTGGAAAATAGTACCAATTTTACTCATAGTCATAACCATGGATTCACCTGGTGCACGTTGTACAGAAATATCAGTACTTGTTTCAGGTTTTGTTTTACGCGCATCTGCTACACTTGGTGTAGCAACGGACAATACGCCAACCGCCAATACACCTGTTAATGCCATAGAAATTAACTTTTTATTCATTACATATCCTCCTACTATATACAATGCTTTCACCAATAGTAAAAGTCATCCGTATACTAGAATTACTATAAGTTCGTGCTATATACAACAGCACACAAAACATACATAAATAGATATATTATTTAGACAATATACTATAAACCTTCATTTGATGCAAGTCGATCATCTACGTCAGTCATGAGCAATTTGTAGCATGTAGCTACTAAAGGTACGCCAATCAACATGCCAGTAACGCCCATTAAACTACCGCCAACGATAACAGCGGCAAATACCCACAAACCAGGTAAGCCAACGGAATTACCTACAATCTTAGGATAAATAAAGTTACTTTCAATTTGATGAAGCACTTCTAAGATAATCACATAGATCAATGCATCCATAGGGCTTACAGTGAGTAAGATAACTGCACCTATCACGCCGCCCACATAAATACCTAACAATGGAACTAATGCAGTAAGGCCGATAACACAAGCAATTGTAGTGGCATATTCAATATTGAATGCCCATAGTGAAATACCAACCATAATACCTAAAATCAAGGCATCTATGAACTGGCCTACAAAGAAGTTACTGAATGTTTGAACAGCAACACGTGTGACATAACTAACACGGTTAACCCACTCATCAGATGCATAGGCTCTTAAAATACGTTTGCCTTGCATCATAAGGCGCTCTTTATCGAGCAACATATAGATGGCAAAAATCAAACCAAGTCCTATATTTAAAGTCCAAGATAAGGCTGTTCCCATCGCATTCACAAGGTATGTACCACCCTTTGTGCCCCACTCGCGCGTATACTTCACAACACTTTCACCACTCAAGGTATCCATAAGTGTTTGATTGGATGCCATCGGAATAGTTGATGTAAGATGTTGCATCCAAGATTGGAAATCTGTATACAACTGTGGCGAAGAAGCCACGATGATCGACATGGAGTGAATCAATTGTGGAATCGCCATACGAGCAATAAAATAAACGATAGCACTGATTGTGACAAAGGATAAAATGAGACTTAAAGGTCGTCTAATTTTATCTTTCCAACCTGTTTTACTCTTAGGCCACAGCCAGCGTTCATAACGCACCACTAGAATATCTAGCACAAATGCGATACAAGCACCTACTATAAGTGGAACAAAAGCTGTAACGACGGCATCAATAGCATTAGCAATATCGCTGATACGCAGTGCCATCATAATCATAACACCCGCCAATATTATGGCCCCTATAAGCGGTTTATAATATTTAAATCTTTTCATATATAACCTACTTTACTATACTCACAACGCATACATTACCAAAACTTAATGAACATTGTATGACCTACGATTGTATGCAAGCTTAGTATAACACAAAAGTCCACCTTATCACATGCTCGGTCCCCCGATGAACACGAGAGCATGATAGAAGGTGGACTATATTGTATGTCTAATCTAAATTAGATTGAAGATTAGCGATGAATGTAAACGTCTACACGACGGTTTTCAGCTTTACCTGCTGCAGTGGAGTTAGTTGCAACTGGTTTAGTGTCGCCATTAGCAATACCGATTAAACGATCAGCAGATACGCCGTTGTTTACTAAGTATTGAGCTACGTATTGTACGCGGCGTTCAGACAAGCCAACGTTGTATTGAGGAGTTGCGTCAGTATCAGCATTACCCAACAATTTAACTTGGTCTTGAGAGTATTGGTTAGCAGCATTTACAGCAGCTGTTAAGTTTGGATATTGGTCTGCACGAGCTACATCTTGGTCGGAATCGAAGTAGATGGATTGTACATAGTAATCCAATTTAGGAGTTTTGTATACAGGAGCTTCTACTACAGGAGCTGGAGCTGGAGTGTATACAGGTGCTGGAGCTGGAGTAGCTACAGGAGCCACTGTTTTGTGACCACCGAAACGGTAGGACAAGCCAACTACAGGACCTTGGAAGGAGATATTTTCATTATCTGCATGTTTTGTGTTGATATAACGGTAACCAGCGTTGATATCCAAATCTTCGTTTACTTTGTAGCCTAAGCCAGCTTCCCAAGTGGAAGTTTTCTTAGTACCTACACCAGCTTTACCATAAACTTCAACTTTGGAGCCAAGGTTAGCTTTACCAATTACACCAGCTTGTGCAATGTTGTTTGCTTTAGCAAAGTCATCGCCAGAAATATGAGCATAACCACCATATACTGCGAAGTTTTTGTTCAAGGATTGAACCAAGTTTACTTCGTGCATTTTATCACTGTAGCCAATACCACCTAATTTATCATTCAAACCATGATATTGGTATTGTAAAGCAGTTTTATCAGACAAAGCATAAGTCAAACCACCATCAAAGTTCCATTTTGCATCAGCATTGAAGTGTTCAGTTTTTGCTTTAGAATGAGCTGCACCAAGATCAACTTGGAATTCACCTTTGTTGAATTGAGTTTGTGGAGTTGCGCCAGCTACAGATACGCCTACAGCAGCAACTGCCAATAAAGCTAATAATTTTTTGTTCATTATAATTCCCTCCAATAACAGCCTTTAACAATACACAGGCCTTTGGTAATAATATACTTTCATTTTACACAACTTTTCGATAATTTTCAATATCTTTTATGAAATTATCATGAGGATTTCGAAATTTATCTATACATAGATGTTATAAATTCTAAATCCAAAAATATAACTATCTTTATAATATAGGAACATTGAGGTTCTAATTATAGGATAGATGAGCTAATCCTTTATTCTTTTAAGATATATCTTATACTTATCTTAGCAAATCTTTAAATTCAACTGAATAAAAGAAAACGCCTACGTTTCCGTAGGCGTTATAGATTCAATTAGTTTTCTTTCACAGAGAACCATGCACGATGGAATACAGCTGCAATCGCACCACCTACTAAAGGAGCAACGATGAAGAGCCATACTTGAGCTAATGCTTCACCACCTGTGAATACAGCTGGAGCTAATGCACGAGCTGGGTTTACAGATGTACCAGTCAATGGAATACCGATCAAGTGAACCATTGTCAATGTAGCACCAATTACAAGACCTGCAAGAGCAGATGTTTTTTCACTAGCTGTTACGCCAAGGATTACAAGTACGAATACAAATGTAAGGAATGTTTCCACTACAAATGCACCGCCCATGGAAAGACCAACTGCACTTAATGTACCGTAGCCATCAGCACCAAAACCAGAAAGTGTTTCAGAGCCATTTACGACTACACTCAATAAACCTGTACCAGCGAAAGCACCAATAACTTGAGCTACTACATAACCAGCAAAATCCTTAGCAGACATACGACCAGAAAGCCATACACCAATGGATACTGCAGGGTTAACGTGGCAACCAGATACGTGACCGATTGCGTATGCGCCAGCAACAATTGTCAAACCGAATGCTAATGCAATGGCTACAACGCCCAAGTAACCCAAACCAAGACCACCAGTAAAGCCACCTGTTACAACGGCAGTACCAGTACCAAAGAATACCAAAATCATTGTGCCAATAAATTCAGCAATATACTTGTTCATGTTCTTCCTCCTTACAATACCTTCATGAACTAAAAGGCATGTCTTCCCTCTCTATGGGATTTCATGTTACTCTCATCATTATAAACATTTTCTAAATTATGTCAACGACTTTTTTCGATATAATTTCACAAAATATATTTTCCTAAATTTTAATATCTATATCTGTTAATAAGACAGTATTTACCTAGTATTTTTATATATCATGATTTTCATCACACAATAAATTCTATAGAATATGATATACTGATACTACATACTTTGTAGAAATTACTATTATATATAGAGTTATATCGAGCTATATAGGAGGAACCATGAGCAAAACAGCTTATATTGTACGTCATATTAACTTTGAAAATGCCGGTATTTTAGAGTCAGTCCTTACTAATCGAGGGTTTGAACTAACATACATCGAGGCTCCCCTTGCCAATTTTGAACACTATGATGCAACAGCGGCTGATTTAGTCATCGTTTGCGGTGCCCCTATTGGCGCGTACGATGAGGAACTCTATCCGTTCTTAACAGATGAAATCAAATTCATTACAGATCGTATTAATAGTAAAAAGCCATTGCTAGGCATCTGTTTAGGCGCTCAACTCATTTCCCGTATCATGGGTGGTCACGTAGGACCTATGAAGCATGGTAAGAAAGAAATTGGCTTTGGCCCGCTAGAGTACACTCCTGAAGGGGCCTCCTCCCCACTAGCATTGCTAGGCAATGTACCAGTTCTTCACTGGCATGGTGATGAATTTGAAATCCCTAAAGGTGCGGTGCGACTTGCTAAAACAGAGTTATGCCCAAATCAAGCATTCTCCGTAGGCACACATATTTTAGGTCTTCAATTCCATATGGAGGCTGATCCTGCTTTCATTGAAAGTTGGCTTGTAGGCCATTGTGCAGAACTTTCTAACGCGGGTATCGATATTCCTAAACTTAGAGAAGATGCAAAACGCCTACGTCAAGAGTTACCTGCTGCAGGAAAAGCCGCATGCATCGCCTGGCTTGAACAAAATCATTTATAAAACAAAAACCGCCTTAGCTGAACTAAGGCGGTTTTTGCTTGTTTCTTATATATATCCCTTACATATATACATGAAATCATAGATTTCTGGTCCGATAACACATTCCCCAATGTGTCATTTTTTCCACATTTCGTATTGTACATCAAACAAATTGAATATGCAAGAACTTTTTCATAAACCTTTCATAAATTATTTTAATTTTTTCAATATAGAAAGTGATAAGTAGTAGAAAACACAGATATTATCTATACCAAAGCTCTATATCGAATACTATAAAATTTAGGTTTTATATGAAAAAATACTATTTAAATGATAGTCAAAGTTAATATTCCTGTCATTTCCATGTAAGATTAAACTATCTTATGCTGCCATGCACCACGAATAAATCGAATATAGGAGCAACATAATCGTAAGGACTGGTCAAAGCACAAGGATAACCATGCGCCTAAAAGCCCTAAACCTAATGTAATACACAATAGGTATGTAATGATAGGCCGAATAATAGCTACACTAACAAGGGAATATTTCATAATATAATATGTATCCCCTGCCCCTTTTAGAACACCAGAATATACTTGCTGTAATGCTTGAGGGAATGCTGCAACAGCCATAATCCCCATTAAGGCACCCGCTAAGGTAACGACTTCACTTTCACGAGTATACAACTGTACTAATAGATCGCCAGGGCCAATAAATATGAGAGCACTTACAAGGCCTACTACTAGACCGATGCGGGCACCAATTTTACCATAGGTTTTCGCAATATCTGGTCGTTTATGACCAAGACACTGTCCCGTATGAGACGCACCGGCAAAGCCGAGGCCCATCGCAAAGTAATAGAATATATCCATCAAATTCATACATACATAATGTGCTGCTAAAGGTACGGCACCTAAAGAGGCAACAATCATGGTGTACGTATACATACCAAAACGTTCAAAGAACTGCTCCCCTAGTGAACTACCACCAACGTGGAACATGGTATGTAATACCGTTCGTTCGAACTTCCATTTTGAAGGATGCCGCAAGGTTAAACCCGTAGTCGTATGTTGTGAAATCGTACGCAGTAATAATAGCGCAATGACAGCACTACTGATCATGGTAGAAACGCCAGCGCCCATAACACCGAGCTCAGGGAAAAAGCCAATACCATAAATCAAGAAGAAGTTCATTATAGTATTCAGTATGTTCCCTACTACATTGGATTTAAAAATAACCTTTGTATTGCCATACCCAATAAGGGCAGCCCCTACAATTTGACTAAAAGATTGGAATATAAGACTAATAACAATAAACCGTCCATACCAAACAGCCGTCTCAATATAGCCATCTTCAGCGCCGGTAAAGCGTAAGATATGTTCTAAATTAAAGAAACATATCGCTAATAAAGGTACATAAATCAAGAAATTCAACAGAATGGACTGTTTAAGTACGGCATTCATGCCATCTACTTCGCCTTCACCGTGACGGCGAGCTATAATAGCCGTTACCGCAATCGATAAAGCACGACAGAATATGAGCATCACCATCTCTGGCTGTCCCATAATCCCTACCGAAGCAAGAGCAGATGCACCAAGAGCACCAACCATTGCTAAGTCGATGGCGGTCATAAATTGTAACATTAAGCCTTGTAATGTAGCTGGCCAAGCTATTTTCAAGTAATTACCATATAGCTGCTTTGTAGTCCCTACAGGGCCTAATCGTTCTGCAGCAGGCAACATAGAATCTATGGAAAGCCATCGTTGTATGCGGTCTAACATAGTATCTCCTATTCATGCAAGATCGTACAAGGTAGAGCTAACATCTAACTCCTAATATCTTCTGTATTATATCACAACAATATATGAAAAGTCATTCATATATCATGATTATATTTAATAATCTATATCAAAATTGCAAAAAAGAACCTCTTATAGTATCCGAATATACCCTACTAGGTATATCAGTATATAAGAGGTTCTTTTATTTCTGATCAGACTTTATATTAGCCTAGATTTTGATACGAACTATCAATTACTAGCCTTTAGATGCTAACAATTGGCTAACTGCTGCACGCAAGTCCTCTAAACCTTGTTTAGTTTCAGCTAGTTCTTGACGTTGACGCTCATTTTCAGCTTCCAACGTATTAAGACGAGCCGCTTGATCTGCGATAACAGTTTTTTGTTCACTATTTTCTTTTTTGAGACTAGATACTTCATCTTGCATTACATACACAGAGCTAATAGGGCCTGCTTTGTAACGATCAGGAATATTTTTCTTTTCTGGGCTAGAGCCAAATTTGTGAGTTACACCAGCATTTACCATATTACGGTTTGCACCGAGAGATACGCCAACATTGAACATTGTATCTTCGTTTGTATAGTGTGCAAGACCTAAGGCCGCTGCTGTTTCACCACGATAATTGCCTACGCCAGCCATCACTTGAGTTGGTTCCAATGGATCGTATTGGATTGGTTTCAACGCTGCCATTGCTGCTGCATGAGCACCTACGCGTTGTACCTCACCTGCTACTTGACCAATAGCATCACCGATTCTAGCATTAGATGCTTTCAACTGACTAACATTAACAGCATCAGTATCATCTGTACCAGGTGCAATACCTTTAAGTTGGTTATTACCATTATTAAGGCCATCCTTAGTCAAGGAAATAGTGCCTGCATTTGGATTATTAGGATTTGCACTGCCTGGTGTAATTGTTATGCCATTACCATCTGTGACAGTTGTGTTACCTGCTGCATCTTTAAATGTAGCAGACTTCATATCCTTCAGTTCAGGATTTACTGCATAACTAATTGTTTTACCTGCTTGGCTAACCATCATATTATTGCCCGCTTTGAAAGTAACTGTTTCATCAGTTTTTACTTTTTCAGCTGTTGCAGTAGGTGTGCTGTTAATACCAGAGCCTTCTGTACCAATAGTTGCATTCCATCCAGCATTTTCAACGGCGGATTTAACTTGATCTTCCGTAGCAGCACGGCCAGATGCAATATTATTTGGATCCCAAGTTTTGTTAGTTAATCCTGTAACAACACCATCTTTGCCATTTACTGCAACAGGATTATTACCACCTGTAGTAATAATGCCATCTTTACCATCGATACCTACAGTACCAATTGTAGCCTTACCATCCTTACCATCAAGAGCAATCTTATCACCAGCTTTTACAGAACCATTTTTGCCATCGATAGCAACTGCATTGGCACCATCACCAGCTTTAATCGTACCAGTTCTACCATCTACAGTTACTGCCTTAGTTGGATCTGTACCCAATGTAACTGTATCATTTAATTTATTGTCATAAATGATATGTCCATCAGCGGCAGTAGTCTTAGTCAATACAATATTGCCTGTAGTACTACCAGCACTTTCACCACCATTAGCAGTCAATTCTGTTTTAGACGCCTTAGACTTAGCCTCTAATTGACGTACATTGACAGCATCTGTGTCATCTGTACCATCTGCAATCTTAGAAATTTTATTACCTCCATTATCGAGGCCATCTTTAGTTAAGGATACAGGATCCTTACCAGCTGCAGTAATTGTTACACCATCTTTAGTAAGAGTTGTATTATTACCATTGCCATCATCGATAACTGTGCTATCTGCTGTGGAAGTATTTGTTTTTGTACCATCAGTAATCTTAGTACCATCAGCTGTTGTTGCGGTAGACTTAGTACCATCTGTTACTGTATTGCCAGCTGCAGTAGATGTATTCGTTTGCGTACCAGCAGTTTGTGTAATGGAATCACCATTGATAACAGTTGTGTTATTACCAGTACCATTGAAGCTTGCAGAGTTCATATTCACAAGGTCTTTATTCAAGGAATATGTGAAGTCACGCTCATTTTGGTTAATTGTAATGTTTTCACCTGCAATCATCGTAACCTTTGCGTCTTTACCTACTTTGGCATCTGTCTTAGTACCAGTTTGTTTACCAGATGTAGCAGCATCTTTGTCTGCTGTAATTTGCCATGTTTGGTTAGCCGCAGCATCAGCTACTGCTTTCAATTGATCCTCTGTAGCAGCACGGCCAGAAACAGCATTGCCATCCCAAGTCGTATTAGCGAGACCTGTTACATGGTTATTTGTACCATCTACAGTGACACCACCGATATTTGCTGCTTTGCCTGTAATTGTACCAGTGGAACCATCTAACGTTACCGCCTTATTACCACCAGTAGTAATTGTGTTATTGACACCATCAATAGCTGCACTACCAATAGTAGCCTTACCAGCTGTGCCATCAATAACAATGGCATTAGCGCCAGTACCAAATGTCAATGTATCATTAAGTTTTACATTGTAAATTGTATGACCATCTACAGCAGTTGTAGACGTTAATTTTACATTGCCAGTTGTTGCGTTAGCCGCTTCATCATCATTAGCAGTAATTTCTGTTTTAGATGCTTTTTTAGCTGCATTAATAGCATCTGCTACATTCTTAGCTGTTGCCACACCATCAGTAGCAGGGCCTGTAACAGTGCCATCTGTACCAGCTGTAATAGCCGCTGTTTTTACATCATATTTAACAACGCCTGCATCATCGATAGTAGCAGTTGTTAATGTGCCATCTTTAAAGTTCAAGCCATCTGCCAAGGATACTTGTTTAGCAGTACCATCATTTGCTTTGTAAGACAATTTAGTCTTAGTAGCAACCTTAGTACCATCAATCGTTACCTTGTAATCCTTAGTTGTGCCATCTGCACTTGGTGTACCTGTAACAGTCAACGGATTATCCGCATCAGTTGTATCTGTACTTACTGTAACTGCACTGACAGCAGATTTCTTAACCTCTGCTTCGGATACTTTTACAGTTAAGTTCTTACCATCTGCATCAGTTGTTACATATTTACCATCGCCTTTGATACCCAATGTATCATCTTTAAGGTTCACTACACCAGCAGAGGTATTCGTATCACCAGCAAATTTCAAGTTAATTGCATCAGTGCTTGCTTTAGCTGCCTTGTTGATAGCATCCGCTACATTTTTAGCTGTTGCTAAGCCATCATCGCCTGTGACAGATGCTGCACCTGTAGTAGCATTGCTATCGATAGTAGCACGTTTTGTAGCCACCTCTACAGTATCGCCATTCATCTTCGTAGAGATGAAATTACCTGTAGCACCTTTTACATTGAACGCTACATCGCCATCTTTCAAAGATTGGCTAGATGGTGTACCACTATCTGCACCAAGGGAAACCTTACGGCTCACAGCCGCTGCAGAATCATTGATCTTAGTCTTAGTATCATCATTAATATCAAATGTTACCTTGCCATCATTATCTACAGTAGCTTTTGTCATCGTGCCATCTACAAAGTCTAAGCCTTTAGACAATTTAACGGACTTAGCATCTGCATCAGCTGCATTATTAGCACGGTATGTCAACGTTTGGCTTGCTACAGTATCTTTTAACTGTTTTACATTTACTGCATCAGTATCATCTGTACCTTCCGCAACCTCTTTAATTTTGTTGCCACCAGCATTGATCTCATCAAGAGTAAATTGGACCTCTTTACCTGCTGCATTTCGGAAGGCCATGCCTTGAGCACTACCTTGAGCAAAATTCCCATCTTCATCATTAAACATGAGATTTTTAGAATCAAGAGAGCTGCTATTAGGTCCGGCTTGTAAAGATAAAGTACCAACGTCTAAATAAGTATTTGCTGTATTCGGTTGATTTACATCAATACCATTATTGATTCTAATACCATCACGGTCAATTTGTGTATAATTACCTACAGCTGGATCACCAAACTTACCACTAGCATTAATTGCATCAAACTTGATTGTCTCACCTACACCATTTTCAAGAGAAATAGAGTTTAATTTCTTAAGGTCTTTGTTTAATGTGGTAGCGATATTTTTACCAGTTTGTGTAACTGTAATATTGTTATCACCAGTAAAGTCTACAGTATCTCCGCCGGCTACAGTAGTCGGTGTATCACCATTAGTAGATAGTTTCCATGCTGCACCATCTTTAGCTTGGCTAGCAGCTTTATTAATCGCGTCGGCCACGTTCTTAGCTGTTGCTAAACCATCATCACCGGTAACAGAGGCAGTACCTGTAGCATCACTGTTGATAGTGGAACGTTTTGTAGAAACTTCTACAGTGTCGCCATTCATCTTCGTAGAAATGAAATCACCAGTAGCACCTTTTACATTGAATGCTACATCGCCATCTTTTAAGGATTGTCTAGATGCTGTGCCGCTATCTGCACCAAGAGAAATATTATGAGCAATTGCAACGGAAGAGTTATCTACTTTAGTTTTAGTATCTGCATCTAAACCAACTGTAACAGTTTGACCATTTACAGTGGCTGTCACACCATTTGTACCAGCCACATTAAGTTTTTGGTTTTTAAGATCAATAGTACCGTTATTTGTACCATCTGTAATATTTAAGTTTTGAGACAAGTTAGCAACAGCTTGCTTAACATCACCAATATTTGCTGCATTGGAATCAGTTGTACCACCACTAGCAACATTAGTAATTGTCTTGTTACCACCGTTGATACCATCAGTTTTATCAATGGAGATACCACCTACAGTTACTTTATCTGTTGTAATACCAGTACCTGTAATTGCAGTCGTACCATTTGTTAAACCAGATGTATTCATTACTGTGTTACCAGCAGTAATAGAATCTACTGTAAGATCTTTCTTTGTGGCTACAGTGATTTTCTTTTTATCTGTACCATCTTGAGTGATTAAAATATTATCACCATTGATAAGATCTACAGTGTCACCGCCTTGAACAGTTGTTTTATCTGTTGTGCTGGAATTTGTTGTAAGATTCCATGCCGCACCAGCTTTAGCTGCATCAGCTGCTTTATTGATAGCATCCGCTACATTTTTAGATGTTGCTAAGCCATCATCGCCTGTTACAGATGCTGCACCTGTATTGGCATCGCTAGTAATAGCTGCACGCTTAGTGGAAATTTCAACAGTATTGCCATTCATCTTTGTAGAAATGAAATCACCTGTAGCACCTTTCACGTTGAATGCTACGTCGTTATCTTTCAAAGATTGGCTAGATGCTGTACCGCTATCTGCACCAAGAGAGATGTTACGAGCTACTGCTGTAGAAGCATTATCTACTTTAGTTTTTGTAGCTGCATCAAGACCTACTGTAACAGTTTGTCCATTCACAGTCGTAGTTACACCATTAGTACCGGAAACAGTAAGTTTTTGATTCTTAAGATTTACAGTACCATCTGTAGCACCATCAGAAACAGTCAGATTTTGAGACAAACCATCTACCGCTTTATTGATAGAGTCCGCTACATTTTTAGCAGTCGCTAAACCATCTGTAGGACTATTTACTTTAGCTTTACCATCAGCGTCATTAGTAATAGTTTCTGTGGCAGTAGAAATAGTTACAGTACCATTTGTACCTACCGTAGCTTTTGTAAAAGTACCATCTGTAAAGTTTAATCCATTCGCCAAGGATACTTTATTTTCATTGGCACCATTAGCTTTGTATGTTAATTGTGTTTGATTAGCTAATTTTGTTGTATCAATACCAATTGCATAGTCCTTAGTATTTGTACCTGCTGTTGGTGTAATTGTAATAGGATTATCTGTTGTATTAGCCTTGCTAACAGTTACTGCGCCTACAGCTAAATCTTTTACTTTAGCAGAATCAACAGCTACTTGTACACCTGTAGCAGAAGCCTTAGTAGTAACTAGATCGCCATCACCAGCCACTTTAAAGGTTGCATCACCGTCTTTAAGATACTTAAGACCTGTAGATCCTGTATCACCAGTTAAACCAATACCTTTAGTCGTAGCATTTACGGTACTCTTGTCTAGACCAACAACAAGACTACCATTATTTGTACCCAATAAATCAGTTCTAATACCATTAGCCCCAATTACTTTTAGTGGACTTTCACTAAGCTTAACACTGCCAGTTTTAGAATTTGTATCTAGGTTTAATGTAACAGCAGCTACAGCATTCTTTACATCTGTAATGTTCGCTGCATTAGTACCTACATTGCCACCGCTAGAAACATTGGTAATTTGTTGACCACCTGCACTAATAGCATCGGTACCAAACTTAACAGTTTTCGTAGCAGTTTTTGCAGTTAAACCATCACGAGTTATGGTCACATTATTACCACCAGTAGTCGGACCAATTTGAAGCGTTGTATTACTCAATACATTATCGCCGGCTTTAAATGAATCGCCAGTAAAGTTTCTACCTTTTACAGAACCATTTGTACCATCTAGAGTAATTTGATTACCACCAGAAGAAACCGTAACAGATCTATTAGCTTTCACAGTATCTACAGTAATCGCCTTATTCAAAGAAGTAGTAATTTTTTTGCCACTACGAGTTACTGTAATATTGTTGTCCCCACCAAAGATTACAGTATCTGATTTATTGATTAATTCAGGAGCTGTAGAAGTATTGTCAGCAGCTAATTTCCAATGATATGCATTGGCAGAAATAGCTTTATTGATAGCATCTGCTACATTTCTAGAATCAGCCATGCCTGCAGCATTTGCAGAAGCTTGACCATTTGTGACATTAATATTTTGTGTTTTACCGGAAATTGTAAGATTTTGACCATTGGCAGCTGTTGTAATATATGTATTATCGCCCTTAAGTCCTAATGTACTATTTGCAATATTCACATTGCCAGTATTTACATTACCAGAGAACGCAAGGTTAACGCTCTTTAATTGAGCTACGTTAACTGCATCTGTATCTTTTGTGCCCGCTGCAAGACCTGTAAGTTGACGTGTTACAGTAGTACCATTACCAATAGAAACGGCACCAGTTGTACTAGTAAGTACATTGCCAGTTAAACCAGAATAAATATCTGTACGGTTTGTATTAGGATTATACCCCTTATTATTAACACCGCCTTCTACACTAGCAACTGAATCACGCCCTAATGCAACACCACCATCAACGGTAACGCTAGAATCAGGACCAATAGCAACAGATTTAACTGCACTTGCATTAGCTCCAGTACCAATAGCAATAGAATGTTGAGATGTGGAGTTAACGCGACTACCTATGGCAATTGATTCTAAACCATTAGCTGTCGTTGCAGCGCCGATTGCAAGAGCTTTATTTCCTGTAGCTTTCGTTGGCGTAGATCCATATGAACCAATGGCAATTGTTCCTTCACTATTAGCATTAGCACTACCGCCTAACGCCACAGAATTATCACCATCAGCCGTTACATTCATACCCATAGCAACACTATAAAATTTATTAGACTTAGCAGCTTGACCAACTGCGACACCGCCTAACGCAGCCGTAGTTTCATTAGTACCTACAGCAACACCATTTTTACCAGATGCAGAGGACTTATGACCTACTGCAAGGGAATTCTCCCCAGTAGCAGTAGTTTGCATACCAACAGCAGTAGCCGATGTAGCATTAGCTGTAGACAAAATACCTAAAACTGTTGAAGACGCACCTGTAGATGTATTCTTTCTACCTACTGCTACTGCACCTTCACCAGTAGCTTGAGATTCAGAACCAATAGCTAGAGAGTTAGATGTTTTAGCATTTGTCTTATAACCAATACTTACACCTGCACCCCCATCCGCCTTAGCTCCAGTACCAATAGCTACGCTATATCCTCCAGAAGCAACAGCATAATTATTAAATTGATCGGATGATGCGCCACCAATAGCAACATCGCCAGCATTAGTTGCTTGTGCATATGTACCACCTGCAAAAGCGCCAAAGCCAGTCGCCTGAGTAGCACTACCAATAGCAGTACCACGAACACTAGAATTCGCGATTAGGCCTAAGGATACACCACCTCTGCCAGTCGCATGAGCACCAGCACCAATAGCTACAGCTGGTTGAGCTGGATCAGCATATTGTGAATTAGCTATTGCTCTGTAACCGATAGCAATAGATTGATTACTGTTGGACTGGGATTCATTACCGATAGCAAGACCATTAGTTAAGTTTGAATACATTTTAGTACCGCCCTCAATAGTTCCAGTCGGTCTATCTGCTGCAGTTACATCTGCAACTACACCAACTTGCATTGCTAAGGCAGCTAAGATACTAGCTACTACGATTTTCTTTTTCCCTGTTTTATTTTTTGCCATTTCAGATACTACAACATAGCACTGTTTGGACTTAGACCAAATGACTTTAAATATCTTATTCATACATTTTCCTTCTTTAAATTACTAACCCTCAACTATATGAATCATATGTTCCACACTTCTCTCAGTCTGGAAATAATGAAAGCTACACAGACTTTCATTTATAAAAACCTATTTTTAATTCTACCATAATTTATCTAATTTTCTCAATTTAAAAGTGTAATTTTTGGATATTTACTATTATCTCAATTATGCATAGAGTATGCTTAAACACGCAGTATCATCATAATTCATTTATAATTCACCTTAATAAATTGCATATTATATGAATTTTTATGCTTCTAATTGAGAACGAAAAGAATATTAGATTTCATTACAAAATTAATCATCGTCTAAAAATATTCATAAATTATTCATTATATACAGTTTTATCGACAGTTTTATTAATTATTAAATTAGAATTTTTAGACTATTTTATTTTTCAGATATAGCTTTAATAAAATGTTTTCGTTCTTATACTAAAAAGAGCCCCCTCGTTCGAGGAAGGCTCTTTCTAGTTTTACATATCCATTCATAGGATATACATAGTTCTAACTATATGTACAATGTGATTATGCTTTATTTGCCAACAATTGGTTAACTGCTGCTTTCAACGCATCAATTTCAGATTGTTGTTGTTCAAGCTTGGATTTGTACTCTTCATTTTGGGAACGCAAGTGACTTACTTCATCTTGCATTACGTAGATAGAGCTGATAGGGCCAGCTTTATAACGTTCTGGGATCGCATCTTTTCTATCACGGTTGCCACCAAATTTATGAGTTACACCAGCATTGATCATGTTGTGGCTAGAACCAAGAGTAACACCGATGTTGAACATAGTGTCTTCAGTTTTGTAATGGGCAAGACCGATTGCACCAGCTGTTTCACCACGGTAGTTACCGATACCAGCCATAATTTGTGTTGGTTCCAATGGATCGTATTGGATTGGTTTCAACGCTGCCATAGCTGCCGCATGAGCACCTACACGTTGTGTTTCAACGCCTACATCGTTAATAGCTTGTTGTAAACCAGCTTTAGCTGCTTTCAATTGGCTAACGTTTACTGCATCTGTATCGGCTGTGCCAGGTGCTACACCATGAATTTGGTTACCACCATTGTTTAAGCCGTTTACAGTAAGAGATACAGGGTTAGCTGCTGCATTTGCAGGAGTGATAGTCATACCTGCACCGTTAACTGTTGTAGAGTTACCAGCTGCATCTTTTACAGTTGTACCAGCAGGAGTGATCTTAGTGGATGGACCATTTTCATCACCTACAGTTACACTGTTAAGACCTTTCACGTCTTTAGCTAGGCTATATGTGAAAGTAGTACCGTCTTGTTTAACTTCAAGGTTATCACCTGCTTGGAATTTAACAGTATCGCCACCTTGTACTTTTTCTACAGTACCGCCAGCTGCAGTTACATTCCATGCAGAAAGATCTTTAACTTGTTGTTTACCAGCATCTGTTAAGTTGCTCAAATCTTGGTTTGCTGCATTATCGATTTTTGCTTTAGTTGCATCATCGATCTTAACAGTTACGTCTTCACCATTAGCAACAGTTGTCAAACCGTTTTCGCCTTTAATATTGAATTTCACATCGCCTGTGCTCAAGGATTTTTCATCAGTAGAACCTGTGTTACCACCTAAAGAAATCTTACGACCGATTGCTTCTGTGTTTTTATCAATTTGAGCTTTGTTTGCTGCAATATTTGCTTTATTTGTTGCAATATCACCAGCATTTTTATTGATAGCGTCTTTGTTAGCAGCAATATTTCCTTTATTTGCTGCTACTTGATCATCAACTGCTTTCAATTGATCTTCAGTAGCCGCACGACCACTTACAGGTTGTGTTTGACCTGGAACCCAAGTTGTATTAGTTAAACCAGTTACTTGAGGAGTTTCTACACCATTTGTAGCCTTAACTTTTGGAGCTGTAATAGTGTCATTTGCAGTTACAGTATCAAATGTTACATCTTTCTTAGTAGCAATTGTGAAGTCTTTACCATTTTGAGTAATGGAGATATTATCACCATCGATAAACTTAACTGTGTTACCACCTTCAACCTTTTCAGCTGTACCGTTGTTCGCCACTACATTCCATGCAGATAAGTCTTTAACTTGTTG
>CABSJA010000028.1 GCA_902477915.1 uncultured Veillonella sp. | reverse complement strand
AGCAGAACGGGCTTTGCGTTTACATATAAAAACCGCTCTCGTGGTGGACGGTCTTTGTATCGCCCTTCATGATGCTCGGGAGGAGGACTAAATGCTAACCATAGTTGGCGTACGCTTTAAAAAGGCAGGGAAGATTTACTATTTTCTGCCTGAACAATTAGAACTATCCGTTGGTGATGGGGTTATCGTTGAGACGGCACGTGGCGTTGAATACGGTACTGTTGTGATCGGACCTAAAGAGGTCTTTGAAGACACTGTTGTAGCTCCTGTTAAGCCTGTTATTAGAAAGGCAACACCAAAGGACTTAAAACAAATCGAGAAGAATAAAGAGCGCGAAGAAAAAGCCTTTGAAATTTGTCTCGAAAAAATTGGTAAACGTAAGTTACCTATGAAACTTATCAATGTGGAATACACATTTGATATGAATAAAATTATATTCTTCTTTACAGCGGATGGTCGTATCGACTTCCGTGAGCTTGTTAAGGATTTAGCCACCGTATTTAGAACACGTATTGAGTTACGCCAAGTAGGCGTTCGAGATGAGGCTAAGGTTCTAAATGGTATCGGCGCTTGTGGTCGACCTTTATGTTGCTCTAATTTCTTAGGTGACTTCACACCCGTATCAATTCGTATGGCTAAGGATCAAAATTTGAGTCTGAATCCTACAAAAATCTCTGGTGTATGCGGTCGTTTAATGTGCTGTCTTAACTATGAAGATGATTTATATAAAAAGGGTGGCGACCTATATGTGAAAAAGGAACGCCCTCAAGCTCCTCAAGATGTAGCACCTCCTGGAATTGGTAAAGAGGTCGTTACCGATGAAGGTATTGGTAAGGTCTTAAAGGTAAATCACCATAAACATACTGTGAAGGTACAGCTTGAAGCGGGTCGCACTATCGATTTAAAATGGTCCGAGGTGGCATTGCCTGATGAATGATCAAGAACGACTTGATGATTTAATTATAGATGGCTTACAGATTTATCAACGGACGGATATGTTTCGCTTTTCCTTTGATGCCATTGCACTCATTCACTTTTGCCAGTTCAATGATCGGCATTCCTATGTTGACCTTGGTACGGGAACAGGTGTTATGCCACTTATAGGCACATCCCTAGGAGCGGGTCA
The DNA here is from genome assembly GCA_902477915.1 of uncultured Veillonella sp. Lineage (GTDB taxonomy): Bacteria > Bacillota > Negativicutes > Veillonellales > Veillonellaceae > Veillonella. The sequence goes on along the minus strand of CABSJA010000028.1, from coordinate 21,966 downwards.
TATAACGGGTATTGATATTAATAAAACTCTTATCGAGTTAGCTCAGCGCAGTGTAGCTCACAATCACAAACAAGATGTGGTAACTATGGTATGTAGCGATTATCGGCACATATCGTATCGCGATGTACAGGACAAACCATTTGATGGTGTTATTGTAAATCCCCCTTTTTATGATTGTGGAAGTGGGGCAAAGCCCACTTCTGATGAAAGAGCTGTAGCTCTTCATGATGAACATACATCGTTACAGGAGGTTCTGAATGCAGTGCGGTCCTTTATTAAGTGTAAAGGTCGCTTGTGGATGATTTATAGCGCTAGTCGCCTCCAATATGTGCTACATGAACTGGAAGCAGCTAACTTTCAAGCTAAGCGCATTCGCTTTATTCACGGCATGGTAGATAAGCCGGCGAAACTCGTGCTAATAGAGGCTCTCTATCAAGGTCAAGCTGGCCTTGTATTAGAACCGCCACTCATCGTTTATGAGAAACCTAATGTGTACACAAAGGAGGTGTCCTCTTGGTATGAACGATAACGAATGGGGCACCTTATACTTGGTGCCTACACCGATTGGTAATTTAGAAGATATGACGTATCGCGCAGTTCGTATCTTGGGCGAAGTAGATGCTATTGCTGCCGAAGATACGCGTCATACGGGTATATTATTAAAACATTTTGATATTAAGAAGCCTTTGATTTCGTATCATGAACATAATAAGGAAGAAAAGGGTACTTATATTATGGAGCTTTTATTAGAAGGCCAGTCCATTGCTTGCGTTAGTGATGCGGGCATGCCTGCTATATCTGATCCAGGGGCTGACTTAGTAACGAAGGCTATTGAAAAAGGCATAACGGTAGTACCGTTGCCTGGTGCTAATGCGGCACTGACCGCACTTATTGCATCTGGCTTAGATACTAAATCCTTTACCTTTACAGGTTTCTTACCGAAGCGGGGAAAACATCGAGTTGAAGAATTACAACGACTTTCACAAATAACGGGCACCTTGATGTTTTATGAAGCACCCCACCGATTGCAAGAGGTCTTACAAGATATGTATGAAGCCTTTGGAAATCGATCCATAACGGTGGCAAGGGAATTGACGAAGAAGTTTGAAACCTTTGTGCGCACCGATTTGGAAAACCTTGTAAATGATTTGGATCAGCTCACCTATAAAGGGGAATTCGTCCTCATTGTAGGTGGTGCTGATACAGTGGAATCTGATAGTACTGAAGTATCAGATGAACCAGTATCGTATGTAGAGGCTGTACAAGCCCTTGTAGATACAGGGATACCTAAAAAAGAAGCAATTCGCCAGGTGGCAAAGCGTTTTAACGTTTCCCGCCGGAATGTATATAATATTGTAGAACGTTAAACCTTCCCATTCGAAGGTTAGAAGGAGGCTCATCATGGGAGACACAAAAAAAACGTATTATATTACGACACCAATTTATTATCCAAGTGCTAAGTTGCACATTGGTCATACCTATTGTACATCTGTAGCCGATACAATTGCGCGCTTTAAACGCTTAGCTGGCTATGATGTGCGTTTTTTAACTGGTTCTGATGAACACGGTCAAAAAATTCAACGCGCTGCAGAAGCACAAGGTATTACACCTCTTGAATATACTACAAATATCGTAAACGGCTTTAAAGCATTGTGGGAAAAAATGCATATTTCCAACGATGACTTCATTCGTACTACTGATGAACGCCATGAGAAGGTAGTACAAGAGCTTTTCACTAAAGCGTATGAAAAAGGCGATATTTACAAGGCTGAGTATGAAGGTTGGTATTGTACACCTTGTGAAACATTCTGGACTGAGCAAAAGCTAGGTGAAAATCATACATGCCCAGATTGTGGTCGTCCTGTAGAAAAGGTTAAAGAGGAAAGCTACTTCTTTAAACTCGCTAAATATACAGATCAATGGTTGAAATTTATCGAAGAAAACCCTGATTTTATTCAACCTGAATCTCGTCGTAACGAAATGATCCAATTCGTAAAACAAGGACTTGAAGACTTAGCTGTATCTCGTACATCCTTTGACTGGGGTATCAAGGTACCATTTGATCCTAAACATGTCGTATATGTTTGGTTCGATGCATTGGTAAACTATATTAGTGCACTTTCTCCATTTGATGGTGATGGTGAATTATATAAAAAATACTGGCCAGCAGATCTTCACTTAGTAGGTAAGGAAATCGTACGTTTCCATACAATTATTTGGCCTATGATGCTCATGAGTCTTGAATTGCCATTACCTAAAAAGGTATTTGGCCACGGTTGGATGATCGTTGACGGCACTAAAATGAGTAAATCCTTAGGTAATGTTATCGATCCTATTCCATTGATCGATACATATGGGGCAGATTCCTTGCGTTATTATTTATTGAGTGAAATTACGCTCGGTAATGATGGTAACTTTACATTGCCTAACTTTGTGACAAAAATCAATGCGGATTTATCTAATGACTTAGGTAATTTGTTGAACCGTACCATTGCGATGATTGAAAAATACCATGGTGGTGTGATTACAAAATGCGATGATATGGATGATTTGGATCGTGATGTATCTACATTAGCCGTTCAAACTGCAAAAGATTTTGAAGCGGCCATGGAAAATATGGAGCTTAATAAAGCTATCAAAACTGTATGGTCCTTTATTGGTCGCATGAATAAATACATTGATGAAACAATGCCTTGGGTATTGGCTAAATCTGAAGATGCTCATGATAAAGAACGCTTACAATCTGCTATGTATCACTTGGCAGAAGCATTGCGTATTATTGCAATCTTAGTAAGTCCTGTTATCCCTGTAGGTGCTCCAAAAATCTGGGACCAATTAGGACTTGTAGGCTTTACAGATGCTACTCTTGAGGATGCAAAAGTCTGGGGCTTAATTCCAACAGGTACAAAAGTTGTAAAAGGTGATCCTATTTATCCACGTTTTGAAATTCCTGAAATGGTAGAAGTTGTTGTGGAAGAGAAGATTGAAGAAGCTGTAGACACATCTAATATTCCACCATTAAAAGAAAATATTACGTACGATGATTTTGAAAAATTAGATCTTCGTGTAGCAAAAGTTGTAAGCTGTGAAAAGGTTCCTAAGTCCAAGAAATTATTGAAATTCGTATTGGATATCGGTATTGAAGAACGCACAGTATTAAGCGGTATCTCTCAATATTATGAACCAGAAGCTATGGTTGGTAAAAAGGTAATTTACTTGGCTAACTTGGCTCCTAAGAAGATGATGGGCATTGAGTCTTATGGCATGATTCTATCTGCATCTGATTGGGAAGAACATTTAGAAGTAACCAATATCGAATCTTTACCAGCAGGAAGTGTGGTTAAATAATGAAACTCTTTGATTCGCATGCTCATGTAAATGACGGTCGTTTTGACAACGACCGTAATGAGATGTTACAAGCTTGCTTTGATGCAGGCGTAGAATATATTATGATTCCAGGGGTCGACCGAGGTACTGTTGAATCAGGACTAGCTTTGGCGGAACAGTATGATTGTTTATATGCCGCTGTAGGTACACATCCTCATGAGTCTAAAGATTTTACAGAAGAAGACTATGAGTTCTATAAAGATCAAGCCCTTAATAATGATAAAGTACGTGCAATCGGTGAAATTGGCTTAGATTATTACTACGATTTTTCTGACCGTGAAACACAAAAACGCGTATTCATTCGTCAATTAGAGCTTGCTCGTGAAGTAGATTTACCAATTATCATTCATGACCGCGATGCACATGGGGATATTATGAATATCTTGCGCAATGAAGGTAAGGATAATTGGGGCATTTTCCACTGCTACTCTGGTAGCTGGGAAATGGCAAAAGAAGCTATTAAATTAGGTTTCTACATATCCTTTGCGGGCCCTGTAGTATTCCCTAAATCTACAAACCTTAAAGAAGTAGCTAAACAAGTACCGTTAGATCGAATTCTTATTGAAACAGATTCCCCATATTTGACACCACCACCATTTAGAGGCCGTCGCAATGACCCAAGCAAGACTCAGTTTGTAGCAGAGGAAATTGCTGGACTAAAAGGTATGGATGTAGATGAGTTCTGTGAGATTACCTATAATAATGGTAAACGTGTATTTGGTATTGAATAATTTTGATGTTAGTCAACATAAATGCTGGTAAATAAAATATTGTAAACGTCTAATGGCATTGTTCTAATTCTTAGGATATCTATTCAGAATCATTAGAATCATACATTATGAAACGCGATTCTCCCTTAGCGGTGAGAATCGCGTTTTTCTATGGTATACTAAAGTATATTCATACTGAACTATAGTAAGTCGAGGTTAGTAGCATGAAACGTATTGCATTTATAGATTTAGGATCCAACTCCGTTCGTTTTGTCATTTATGAGATTTCTAAGACCGGTAGTTATCGTCTCATATATCAAGAAAAAGAGAGTGTCCGCTTAAGTGAAAATATGTGGGGCACTCATGAGTTAACAAATGAGGCAATGGAGCGCTCTCTGCGTGCTTTAAAAGGCTTTGTTCATATGGCTGACGCTATGGAGGTAGATACCATAAAAGCTGTTGCTACGGCTGCAGTACGTCTAGCTAAAAATGGGGATGCTTTTATTAAAGCCGTAAAAGAACGAACAGGTCTAGATTTAGAATGTATTGCTGGTGAAGAAGAGGCGCGCCTTGGATTCCTTGGGGTTATCAACACGATTGGCCTTAAAGATTTTATTATTTTTGACTTAGGCGGTGCTAGTACAGAGGTAACGCTAGTAAAAAATCGACATATTGTGAAAGCTGTTAGTCTACCTATAGGGGCACTTACCTTAACTGGAACCTATCAAAAGGGCGATGAGTATACCCCTAAAGAACTAGAAAAAATGACGAAGGCTGTAAAGAAAACCATTAAGGAACATTATTGGCTTCATAATGTGAAGCTTCCTCTATTAGGTATTGGCGGTACAGCTCGTAATATTGCAAAAATAGATCAACGTAAGTTATCATATCCCATTACGAAACTACATAACTATGAGTTACCATATCATAGATTTCACGAAATCTTAGAAGATGTAAAAGGTAAATCCTTAGAGGCCCGTAAAAAAATTAGTGGCTTATCATCGGAACGTGCAGATATTATTATTGCAGGACTCACCATAGTGGATGAGCTGTTTAACTATGTAAATGCTAAGACCCTTGTTGTAGGCGGTTGTGGTTTGCGTGAAGGTTTATTCTACGATTATTACGGTGAGTACTATTTAGGCGGAAATTCTATAATCGATGATATTCTAGTTCATTCTGCAGAGAATGTACTATTAGGTATGACAAAGCATGAGCTCGTGCATGCTAAGTATATTACGAAATTAGCTACTACTTTATATGATGCATTAGAGCCACTCCATAAGGCCGATAAGAATTTTAGACGATGTTTGATTGCAGCGGGACTGTTGCATGATATAGGTAAACGAGTTAATTATTATAGTCATGCTCGTCATGGCTGCTATATGCTCGTCAATAGTAATTTATATGGGATTTCTCATGTTGAACAGGCGTTTAGTGCATTCTTAGTCATGAATTCTCATGGATTGACGCCAAAGGAATATAAGAATTTCTTATATGGTAAATTGTTAGATCAAGAACAACGCTCATTAGGTCAAAAGCTTTCTATTATTTTAGCGATTGCAGAGGCTCTTGATGAAAGCCATGAACAATTTATCAAACAGTTAGAGGTAAATATTAAATACACTAGTGTAGTCATAAAAGTGTTCTATTTAGAAGGACGCGATGTGAGTGTCACTAGAACGGCGGTAGAAAAACTTTCAAAATCATTTAAAAAAGAATTCGAGAAATCCTTAGAAATAGAATGGCATGAATCTCGTAAGGAGGCATAATGGCATTACCAAAAACATTACGATATGCAGTACTACATGTGGGATCCAGTAGCATGAGTATTACCATATTAGAATATAAAGGCATAGATGATGTACGTGTTATAGATTATGCGGCGCGGGAGGTAACCTTTGGGGAAGAATTATTTCAAACATCTCGCTTGAGCTTTAAAACAATTGAAGAAATCTGTCATATTTTAAAAGGTTATAAGCAATTAATGGCAGATTATGGCGTGAGTCGTTCTAAACTATATGGTACGACCGTAATACGCGAAGCCGCTAATCGTCGTAGTATTCTAGATCAAATCTATATTCAAACGGGGATGCGCGTTGAGGTCATCGATATGCCGAAAGAGGTATATTACAAATATGCTTTGTTATATTACAAGATGACGCATCAATATAAACTGACAGATCCTAATAAGGCAACATTATTCTTGGATATTACATCTGGTGGGGTAGGCTTAACGGTTTGGCGTGGTGAGAATTTATTGTTCCAACGCAATATGCATAGTGGGTCCTTACGGGTTATGGAGTCATTTAATCGAAATCAACGATCTTCCATATCATTCCCAAGGGCTATTACAGAATACTTACATCGTATGATTGGCCCTCTTCGTGAAGAATTACAAACTTTCAATATTAATAGTATCGTCTTATCTGGTGATGAGGCGCAATATATGACTCATTTAATGGGACAAGAAAATAATAAAGAAGACATTATTACTATTGAGCCAGAACGATTTAAAGGGCTTATCAATTCTTTTGACGGTGTGACAGCTACCAAGTTGATGAATCGTTATAAATTACCTGAATATAAGGCCAATATTTTAATGCCTACCATGATTTTATTTAATGAAATCATTACGGCCATAGAGCCTAAATCATTAATTTTCAGTAGCTTTTCATTCTCTCAAGGCATTAGTTGGTTCTACGGTGTGGAAACCGAGAATAATCCGTTTATGTATCAATTGCGTGAACAAAATGCACAGTTAGCGCGTGCTGTTGCTGCAAGATATCATACAGACCGAATTCATGATGCCGAGGTAGAGCTATTTAGCTCCTTATTCTGTAAAGCATTGCGACATAAAGGTTTACCAGAACGGTGGGGCTATCTATGTCGTATTGCAGCCATTCTTTGTTCTGTAGGCAAGTTCGTTAATTTACGAAATCATGGAGAGCATGCGTATCATATTGTAATGGGGACAGATATATTTGGCCTTTCAGAAGAAGAAAAACAAGTAGTTGCTAATGTTGTGTATTACCACTACAAGGGAACTCCAAATGATGACGACGCATATTTCAATGCATTAACAGAATTACAAAAAATTCAAGTTACCAAGCTGGTAGCCATCATTCGGGTTGCTTGTGCACTCGATGCAGGTAGTAACCAAAAAATCTCTGAAGTAACATTAGAAGAACGAGATAATGTACTTTATGTATTCTGTCGTACTAATGAGGATATTTCATTAGAATGGTGGACCTTTGACCGTGATTCGGAATATTTTACAGAGGTATTTGGTATGGAAATTGTACTAGTAAGGGGAGGGGATCGTCATGTTCAGTAATGCAAAGTATTATTTTAACCGTGAATTATCTTGGTTAAAGTTTAATCAGCGCGTTTTATTAGAGTCTATTGATACTAATACTCCTTTATTAGAACGACTTCGATTTATTGCTATTGCTAGCTCTAATTTAGATGAGTTCTTTATGATTCGTGTGGCTGGATTACGTCATCAAGTTGTGAATGGCATTGTTAAGTACGATGCGGCTCATATGGATGCTAAGGCACAGTTAAAGGCTATTGATGAGTCTGTACAGCGCCTCGTATCGATGCAAAGTACATATTTAAAGAATGTATTGTGTGAATTAGAATCTCATGGATTTTATTTTACCTATCCAGATCAGTTAGACGTAAAATCAAAGGCTTGGTTACGGCACTATTTTGAAGAACATATCTACCCGGTTGTAACACCTCTAGCCGTTGACTCTGGACATCCATTTCCATTTTTAACAAACCATACTATTAATGCCATTGTACGTATTTTTCAAGTATTGCCAGATGGTACAAAAGATTATAAAATCGCAATCTTACCAATTCCGTCTGTACTAAATCGTATCATTGAAATACCTAGCCGTAGCAATAAGGAACATCGCTTTGTATATTTGGAGGATGTGATTACATATTATGCTATTCAATTCTTCCAAGGTTATGGTATAGAAGATTTTATGGTGTTCCGTATAACTCGTGATGCGGATTTAGAAATTGATGAAGAAGAAGCAACAGATTTGCTTTCTGAGGTAGAAGCATCTTTGCGTCGTCGACGTCGTGGTGATGCGGTACGATTAGAGGTTTGTGGTGATGTAAAGGATAATCTGTTAGACTTTGTACTCACCAGTGTTGAATTAGAGCCAAAGGATGTATATCGTATAGATGGTCATCTTGATTGTCGTATGTATTTTGATTTCTGCAATTATCCAGGTCTCGATCATCTTCGTTTTGCTCCATTTGAACCTAAACTTCCTAGTGAATTAGTAGATCATGAAGGGGAAAGTCTATTCTCTGTTATTGGAAAGCAAGACTTATTTGTTCACCATCCCTTTGAGTCTTTTGCGGTGGTAGAACAATTTATAGCACAAGCAGCTACGGATCCAGATGTATTGGCTATTAAACAAACATTATATCGCGTCAGTGGCGATTCGCCTATTATAGCTTCACTTATAAAAGCGGCTGATAATGGCAAGCAAGTAACCGTACTTATGGAGGTTAAAGCACGCTTTGATGAAGAGAATAATATCCATATGGCACGCCGCTTAGAAAAAGCAGGTTGTCATGTAATTTATGGTTTGAAAGGTCTTAAAACTCATTCTAAGATTACCATGGTTGTGCGCAGAGAGGATGCAGGTATTAGGCGTTATGTTCACCTAGCTACAGGTAACTATAATGGCAAGACAGCACGGATGTATACGGATTGTGGCATATTCACATGTAATGATGAATATGGCGACGATGCATCTCGCTTCTTCAATTTAATTTCTGGTTATTCCGATCCTCCAATTTGGAATAAATTTATTGTAGCCCCTTTAAATTTGCGGGAAAAGATAATGGAATTGATTGACCGTGAAATCGAATTCGCAAAACAGGGAGAAGAGGCATATATCATTGGCAAAATGAATTCCTTGCTCGATAAAGAAGTCATTGCTAAACTATATGAAGCTTCTGCTGCAGGTGTTCGTATTGATCTTATCGTTCGTGGTATCTGTACACTACGGCCTGGCATTGCAGGTGTTAGTGATAATATAACGGTTCGTTCCGTCGTAGGGCGTTTCTTAGAACATCATCGTTTATTCTATTTCCATAATGGGGGGAATGAAAGTCTATTCCTATCTAGTGCAGACTGGATGCCGAGAAATTTAAATGAACGTGTAGAACTTATGATTCCTATTGAAGATAAACGGCATAAGGAGCGCGTTAAAGGTATTTTAGATTTATATTTAGAAGATACCTTAAAAGCTCATATTATGAGAGCAGATGGCTCGTATCGTAAAATTAATGATAGAGAACATCCAATTTCTGCTCAAGAGGAACTTATGAAAGAAGCTATTGCTCGAGAACACAAGGAATCGATGACCGTCATTGAGCGTTTACAACCAATGTTTAAGATGAATAAATGATGAAATTCATACATAGTGTTGAATGATGAATTTTAATACATTTATATAATACTGAAAAAGCCTGTTTTTACAGGCTTTTTTACATGTATACATATTTAAAAATGAGATAAAAATGAAGTTTTCTGATATGTAGAAAATTTTGGTAACAATTGAAAAACACATAAAAATACAATTTATGTTATAAAAAATCCTAGCATACTATATATGGTAGTGGTATCGTATATATGTACACAATTCGGAATATATTGTATAGTATTAAAAAATATAGATATGTACGTATGCAGTGGACTTTTTGTAAAAATATAGAAAATTATATTTATAAAAAGTCAGAATTTACATAGGTTTATCTCCTATTGTTAACCTTTGGTGTTTGACAGGTTATATCTATCTGTAGTAGAATAATTACATTACAGGAGGGATTACAATATGAGAATTCATAAGACACACAAACGATATATTTCGTCTGTTGTTGCTGGATTGATTGTAACAGCTGTAACTATGACAGGTTTTTCTTATAATGATAAAACCGTTACCGTTATGGTAGATGGTGCAGCACACACTGTTAGAACACATTTAAATTCTAACGAAGGTATCGTACGCGATGCTGGGGTTAAATTAAATCCAAATGATAAAGTTATTTCCAGCTCAACATCTGTTCAAAATGGTACAACATTAACTGTTGTACGTGCCATTCCAGTTTATGTAACTGTTAATGGTAAGACTAGAGCTGTTTTCACAACAGAAACAACTGCACAAGGCGTTGCTAATGAACTTGGTTTCAAAATGCCTAACTACGCTGTAGTAGGCGATGCAAATGGTTCTGTATTAAGTGGTACACATATTACTATTGCACAAGTAACTAGTCGATCCTTGTCTACTGTAGATCAAGAAATTGCTATTCAAGTAATTCGACAAAAAGATGATACAATGGCACAAGGTGAAGAAGAGGTTGTTCAAGTTGGTCAACCTGGTTTAGAACGAGTGCAACGTGAAACATTATATAGTAATGGTACGGTTATTAAGACTAATGACGTATCTAAAGTAACACAACGCGAAATGGTACCTACTATTATTAAAGAAGGTACTCGTGAAGTGACTACATCTCGTAATATTGCTGGTCGCTCATCTCGTGCTATCGTAATGGAAGCTTCTGCTTACCTTGCTGGCGATGGTGATGGTGCTGGTATTACGGCAACGGGTGTACCTGCAGTACGCGGTATTGCAGCGGTTGACCCAGATGTTATTCCATTGGGTACACGTTTATTTATCCCTGGTTACGGTGAAGCTATTGCTGCCGATACAGGCGGTGCCATTGTGGGTAACAAAATTGACCTTGTAATGGACTCTTATGGTGAGGCTATGGATTTTGGTCGCCAAGACGTTACAGTGTACGTATTGGACTAATATGATGATTTAGAGGGTATATCTATAAGATATATCCTCTTTTTTATTGGACCTACTTAGCTCAGTAAGTGAGTAATCACAATAGATATAGTAAAAGGACGCCTTATGATTAAGGCGTCCTTTTTTAGTCTTCGATATATGGAATTAGATATTCGTACTTTGTACCTTTTAATTCATCTTTAGGGATAAATCGTAAAGATGATCCATTGATACAGTAGCGCAATGAACCATTAGGGCCATCTTCAAATACATGGCCTAAATGGGCATTACCAATGCGGCTGCGAACTTCAATCCGATTCATGCCATGAGAGTCATCTTGATAGTATTTAATAACATCCTTTGCGATTGGCTTTGTGAAGCTAGGCCAACCACAGTGAGATTCAAATTTATGGTCGGACACGAAGAGGGGTTCTCCTGTAGTGATATCTACATAAAGACCTGGTTTAAATTCATCAGTTAACTCATGACTGAATGGTGCATCTGTAGCAGAGTTTTGTGTAACTTCAAACTCTTGCGGAGATAAAGACTTGAGCTCTTCCTCGGAAGGCTTATTATAGGCGTTGTCATCTACAAGTGGTTCATCAGATAGGCCTAGTGGAATATGACAATAGCCATTAGGGTTTTTATCTAAGTAATCTTGGTGGTATTCCTCTGCAGAGTAGTAGTTAGATAGAGGTAATACTTCAATAGCAAATGGCTTTCCTTCGAAGGATTGCGCACGAGCCAAGGTACTTTCAATAATAGTTTTGTCGGCTTTATCTATATAGTAAATACCAGTTCGATATTGAATGCCTACGTCGCCACCTTGTTTATTAACGCTGAATGGATCGATGGCGCGTAAGAAGTATTGAATTAAGTGATCTAAGGAAAGTACATCTGCATCGTATGTAACCTTTAGCGCTTCCACGTGACCACTATCATGACAGACATCTTCATAACTTGGATTTTCCGTAGGACCATTGGCATAGCCGACTTCAGTGGAAATCACGCCAGAGATTTTTCTGATATACCCTTGAAGGCCCCAGAAACAACCGCCGCCTAAATATATAGTATGTTCGTTCATTTAATCACCCCAAACTTCATGAGCTATTTCTTTTACTAATGCAAGTTTAGCCCATTGTTGCTCTTCGGTCAATTGGTTGCCGATTTCACAAGATGCAAAGCCACATTGAGGGGATAGGCAAAGTCTATCGAGTGGAATATATTTTGTAGCTTCTTTAATACGTTCTTTGATAACCTCTTTATCCTCTAATTCTGGACGTTTAGATGTAATAAGACCTAATACGACCTTTTTATTAGGAGACACTTCACGCAATGGTTCAAAGCCACCAGAGCGGTCATCATCAAATTCTAGATAGTATGCATCTACATTTTCTTTAGCGAATAGAATTGGTGCAACTGGTTCATAACCACCACTAGCAGCCCAAGTTGAGTTATAATTACCACGGCATACATGCGTTGTGAACGCCAAATCATGAGGGCGACCTTCAAGCGCTAAGTTGTTTAAGCGTAGGTACTTAGCTGTTTCGCCTTCAATAGTAACACTTTTATCTTTTTGGCGACCAGTCCAGTAAGCGTGGTCACAGCACATACCCCAAGTGCAATCATCAAATTGGATGTTGCGGCAACCTGCTTCATAGAGGTCTTTAATTACTTGACGGTATGCAGCAGCAATGTCTTGAATTAATTCTTCAAAATCAGGGTAGAAGGAGCGTGTTGTAATACCGTTATCCTCGCGGAATAATTCGGCTAAGAATTGGGATGGAGCAGGAATTGTTTGACGAGCTGTAGTATGTTCATCTTCAAATTGTTTTACAAATTTGAAATGTTCTACAAATGGATGGTTAGTACCTGTAATTTTACCAGTAAGGGCGAGGGAGCCTGGCGCTGTTTCTTGACCAACGAATTTGTAACCGTGTTCAAGTTCAATTTCTTTTACTCCATTGAATCCCCACATGAAATCTAAGTGCCAGTATGCACGGCGGAATTCACCATCAGTAATAACAGGAAGACCTGCAGCTTTTTGTTTTTGAATGAGGTCTGTAATAAGACGATCTTCAACAGCTGTTAGCTCTTCTCTTGTAATATTTCCTTTTGTAAAAGCTTCACGAGCTTCTTTTAATTCTGCTGGGCGTAGGAAAGAACCTACGATATCAAAATGAAATGGTGCTAATTGTTTGGACATATATAATCCTCCTTATATAAACGGTAAAACCGATAGATTCGATAGGTTTATTATAACTAAGGATGAGCATATATAAAAATATCAATATATTAATGTTGTGTATAGCTTTAAGTTATATCAGAGAGTTATTTTTGCGTTTCAGTTATATCGAGATGTAAAAGTAATATAGTATCAACTCAGTTGTGGCATATCTTATTCTATCTTATGCTTTTCTTTGGTTTAGTTGTTAGCAGTTAGATTTCCTACATATATTAAAAAGCACTCTCTAAATGAACTGCACCCAAAAAATTGGACACAATTTTCCGAGGTACAGTTCAAAATCGAGAGTGCTTTTATTTAAAGTTACACTATTATGTAGAGCAGTTGAAATATAATCAAGAATCCTATAATATTATTCTTTTGTTTCAGGTAGTTTAATATGTCTACCGTAGTTGCCTACATACTGTTCTAAGGCTTGAATATACTCTTGTCCTAAACGACTGCGATGCATTTTGTTATTGGTAATGTAACCGATATGCATTAAACCTTCTTCAGCAAGAGGAACAGAGATAATATTCTCTCCGTTTACTTCTTCATCGATAACACCACTAGATACGGTATATCCATCTAGACCAAGCAATAAACTAAAGAGGGATGCTCTGTCGCGTACACGAATATGTTTTGGTCGTACAACGGTACTAAAAATTTCTTCAGAGAAATAGAAAGAGTTGTGATCGCCTTGTTCAAAGGAGATATATGGATATTCCTCTAATTCGTCCATAGATACAACCTTTTTATTAGCTAGTGGATGGTTTTTGCCTATGAAGATATGTGGGTGTGCAGTAAATAACTCTGTAAATGTTAATTCATTAGTGTGAATTAATTTCTCTAGTACAGGTCTATTAAAATCATTATAATAGAGCAATCCAATTTCACTCTTCATATGAGCTACGTCATCGATGATTTCATAGGTTTGAGTTTCTCGTAAGGATACATCATATTGATCGATGCCTGCGCCTTTTAAAAGCTCTACAAAGGCGTTAACCGCAAAGGAGTAATGTTGCGTAGAAACAGAGAATTGTTTTTTACCACCGCTTTGGCTTTTATATTGCTCTTCCAATAAAGCGGCTTGCTCTAGTACTTGGCGTGCATAGCCGAGGAAACGTTCCCCTTCTTTAGAAACAGTAATCCCTTTATTGGTACGGTCGAAAATGGTAATGCCCATTTCCTTTTCCAATTCCTTAATAGCCTTTGTTAGACTTGGTTGAGACACGAAGAGTCTCTTAGCAGCTTCACTAATACTGCCTATATTTGCAATTGTTGTGACATACTTTAATTGTTGTAAGGTCATAATGGACTCCTTTTATATATTACACTACCTATACTACTCGATTATAAGTATTTAAGCAATGTTATATATATGTTACAATGTACTAATAGAATAAAGGAGGACCTATGCTTAAACAAGTCATCGTAGTAGAAGGAAAATCTGATATACAACGTATTGCACAAGCCGTAGAAGCAGACTGTATTGCTACAGAGGGTTTTACACTTCGTAAAGGTGTTATTGATATGATTCGTGTAGCTTATGAAAAGCGAGGTATTATCATATTAACCGATCCTGATACAGCAGGGGAGAGAATTCGTCGTGTATTAACAAAAAAATTCCCTAATGCACAGCATGCTTTTGTCCCTCGTGATGAAGCGTTTGCAAATGATGATATTGGCATAGAACAAGCATCTCCAGAATCCATTAGAAAGGCTTTATCCACATTACATGTAGAATCCTTGGAATCATCTAACGAATTTTCTATGGTAGATCTAGTTCGTCATGGGTTATCAGGTATGCCTGATAGTGCTGCTCGCCGTGCGGTTATTGGCGCTAAGTTAGGCATTGGTTATGGCAATGGGAAACAGTTTTTATACCGTTTAAATCACTATGGTATAAGTCGAGATGCATTTGAAGAGGCTGTAAATAGTTAAAATAGGAGTTAAGATGTTAGAATCAGTAATTGCAAGCCCTGAAGTAGTACATTATATATGCAAACGCTTCGATATTAAAATGAGTAAGAAATTGGGGCAGAACTTTCTTATTAAGAGAGGTATTGTAGACGAAATTGTACATGCTGCGGAATTGACACCTGGTGAACCTGTACTAGAGGTAGGTCCTGGTATTGGCACATTGACACAGGGGTTAGCACAAAGTGGTGCTGATGTAACGGCCATTGAGTTAGACCGTCGCTTATTAGAGGTTCTAGATACTACCTTGGCTTCTTATGACAATGTACGTATTGTCCATGGTGATGTGTTGAAACTCGATGTGCCAACCATTATGAACCATAAACCATTTAAAGTGGTTGCTAATTTGCCATACTATATTACAACACCTATTATTATGTCTCTATTGGAAAGTAAATTACCTATAGAACGCCTTGTTGTAATGGTGCAAAAAGAGGTGGCCTTGCGTATGGTGGCTAAGCCAGGTACAAAGGATTATGGTGCATTGTCTGTAGCTGTACAGTACTATACTGAGCCTGATATTGTACTTGATGTACCGCCTAAATCTTTCTTGCCGGCTCCAGCTGTAACGAGCTCTGTTATTCGTTGTGTATTGCGTGACAAGCCTCCTGTTGATGTTATTGATGAGAAACTATTCTTCCGAGTGGTGAAAGCTGGTTTTGCACAACGGCGGAAAACATTTGCTAATACAATGAAAACAACGGGATTATCAAAAGATAGAATCGAAGAGCTATTAGCAAAAGCCAATATCGATGGTCAACGAAGAGGGGAGACTTTTACCCTTCAAGAGTTTGCTGATGTAGCCAATGCATGGGCGGCCTTAATTAAATAGAATAATGTAAAAAGAGCTTATTAGATTGATAACATATCATTCTAATAAGCTCTTTTCATAAAAAAAGGACCCGAATGGGTCCTTTTTATTTAGTAAAGAATACCAGCCATTGTTGTAATTAGGAAAGCATTAGCAAAGTCGATTAAGAATGCACCTACCAAGGAAACTACAAGCCATGCACGAGGGGATGGACCATGTTTACTTGCTAAGGATAACATATTAACCAATGCATTTGGTGTAGCACCTAAGCCGAAGCCGATGGCACCAGAACCAAGCATAACTGCATCGTAGTTGCGACCAAATAGGAAGTAGATAAGGTATGCAAATACACAGATAAGTACCATTTGTGCAACTAAGATTGTAATAAGTGGTAAAGCAAGATCGATTAATTGAACTAGTTTTAAGCTATTGATAGCCATAGTTACGAATAGAGATAATGCTACATTGGATACTGCATCAAGAGCTGCATCGTTGATTTTGTAAGCTTTTGTGAAATCACCAAAGTTACGGATTACAGCTGCACAAATCATTGCGCCGATGTACGCAGGTAGTGGAGTTAAGATAGACAAACCAGCACTTACGATAGTACCGATACCTAATGCAAGGCCAATCCACATACAGATTGTTAAAAGGTCTTGAGAATTAAATTGTTTGCCACCACTTTCAACGTGATCTTCGATCATGTCGATGCCTTCATCTTCCATTAACTCAGGATTTTCGTAAGGTGTTTTAACTTTGTGCATTTTAATAATGCGTTCACCTACAGGAGCACCGAGAATTGTACCAGCTACCATGCCGAATGTTGCGGCTGCAACCGCTGCTGATGCTGTACCAGGGATACCAAGCAATTGTTCGTAATATGGGCCGAAGGCGCCAGCAGTACCAAGACCACCAATCATGGATACGGAACCAGCCATAATACCGATGATTGGTTCAATACCTAAAGCTTTAGCAATCATAATACCTGCTGTATTTTGTACAACAATCCATACTGCACAAGCGAGGAAGAAGAAGATAATGAAGATACCGCCTTTTTTGAGGACTTTCAAAGAAGCCATCAAACCGATAGTGGTAAAGAAAGCAAGCATTAAGAATGTTTGTAGGGAGCCTTCAAAGGTAATGTTCAAAATCTTGTAGTAAGAAAGAATAGCAGTTAAGAATGCAAATGGCAAAGCCCCTACAGCTGGTGCAGGCATACACATACGTTGTAAGAACTTGGAATGTTTGTTAATCCAAGTACCAATGAATAACGTGATTACAGCGAGGCCTACAGTTTGAATCATGGACAGTTTCAATGTCCATACATCGTTGACTAACGCTAAGTCAATAAGTGGCATAAAATCACTCCTTTAAAATAAAAAATAAAACTTATATTTTATGGTATCATGAATGGTCGAAAAAAACTATAGAATATATAAGGCATAATAATTATATATTATTTATTTTCAACACTCACAACAACAGTAAAACCATTAGGTTTTATATATCTATATTAGATATATATCTATTTATAATATATTTATATTATATACAAAAATACGAGAAAGTAATAGTATAAATCACTTCTCTACATAATCATACTATATGTATTCGACTAAATTCTGTGATTTTCCTGCCTGTTATAAAAAAATAAACTGGAATATATTTCTAATTTTTATATATTGAGAAATATATTCCAGTCTTGAGCTATAAAGTCTTTACATCTTATTATATGCTATTGTGATTTGAGCTTATACTACCATATATAATATAGCAACTCTCTTATCTAGAGAAGGGGATGAGCTTCCATACTATAGTTCGTGATGAAGTTTTGGAGTGGTTAAGAATGTAACATCTGGATTACGTTCTTGGACCCAACCCATTTGCCACTCATTGGAAATGAGGACTACGGTGCGATCTCGATTATCCTTGACAATCATCGCATTATCTACACCTTTTAAAGAAGCGATATCTACTTCACCATCGATCCAACGAGCAACACTGTATGGTAATGTATTATTTAATAAATCAACACCATATTCATTTTTTAAACGGTATTCCAGAACCTCGAATTGAAGCATACCTACAGCACCGACTACGAAGGAATCAAGAGCACCTGGTTGTTCAAAGATTTGAACAGCGCCTTCTTGTGCTAATTGTGTCATCCCTTTTTGGAACTGCTTACGCTTCATAGTATCTTTTGGAGATACGCGAGCAAAGAACTCTGGTGGGAATACAGGGAAGTCACCAAAGGTTACCTTGTGTTTTTGAGCACACAGTGTATCACCTACACCCATTGTGCCAGCATCGAAGACACCGATAATATCACCGGGATATGCATCTTCTACGATGGTACGTTCGGTAGCCAAGAATTGTTGAGGCTGAGACAAGCGAATCGTTTTGTTAGATTGGCGATGCAATACGGACATACCCTTTTCGAATTTACCAGAGCAGATACGCATAAATACGATGCGGTCATGGTGATTAGGGTCCATATTCGCTTGAATTTTAAATACTAAAGCGGAGAAGTCTTCGCTCGTAGGTTGCACCATTTCTTCCACGGCTTGTCGTGGAGCAGGGGATGGAGCTAGTTCTAAGAATTTTTCTAAGAATGGTTTTACCCCAAAGTTAGTCATAGCAGAACCGAAGAACATTGGCGTTAATTCGCCTGCACGAACTTTATCAAAATCGAATGGATCGCCAGCAACGTCTAATAATTCGATATCATCAAGCAATGCTTGATATACATCGTCACCTAATAATTCTTTCATACGAGGATCAGTCAAAGCACCTTTTTCAGAGGCTAGCTTTTCTTGACCATGTGTTTCGTCTTTTGCGAAGAGCTCGATAGTTTCGTGTTCTCTATCGTATACGCCTTTGTATTCACCGTTGATACCAATTGGCCAGTTCATAGGGCATGTACGAATGCCAAGAACGTTTTCGATTTCTTCCATCAAGTCAAATGGGCTGCGACCGAAATGGTCAATTTTATTTACAAAGGTAAAGATAGGAATACCGCGTTCTTTAGATACGGCAAATAGTTTTTTCGTTTGTGCTTCGACACCTTTTGCAACGTCGATAAGCATGACAGCGCTATCGGCAGCCATCAATGTACGGTATGTATCTTCAGAGAAGTCTTGGTGACCAGGAGTATCAAGAATGTTGACACGACAGCCATCGTAGTCAAATTGTAATACGGAACTCGTTACGGAGATACCACGTTGTTTTTCGATTTCCATCCAGTCAGATACGGCGTGTTTTGCTGTTTTACGAGACTTAACGGACCCCGCTAAGTGAATGGCACCACCGTATAAAAGTAGTTTTTCTGTTAATGTAGTTTTACCCGCATCCGGGTGAGATATGATAGCAAACGTACGACGACGTTGCACTTCTTCTAAAAATGTCATAGTTCACCTCTATTGTTTCGTTTGTAAAAGCCTTGTCTTATTAAATAACTTTCACATCATTCATATCTTTAAAATTATACATGATTTTGGTAGTTATGACCACTAAATTGTAGTATAATGAGATTTCAAAGAGCGGCTTGGGGAATAGCCGTTATTTTATGTTAAGGAGGGGGACCATGAGGTTATTTATTGCGGAAAAGCCATCCATGGCTCGCGAAATTAGTAAATGCTTGCCAGAAAACAAGAATATCCAAAAACGGAATGGCTATTTTATCCAAGGTGATGATGTGGTGACTTGGGTTGTAGGGCACGTATTACATCAAGCAGAACCTGGTGATTACGATGATAAATATATCCGCTGGCGCCCTCAAGATTTACCTATTGTGCCTGATGAGTGGAAATTACTCGTTACGGATAGTAGTCGTCAACAGTTTGAGACTGTAAAAGAATTAATCGGTAAAGCGGACATTATCGTCAACGCAGGTGACCCGGACAGGGAAGGTCAATTGTTGGTTGATGAAGTATTATATTATGTAGGAAATACAAAACCTGTACAACGTATCTTGCTAAATGCATTGGACGAAAAATCTGTTCGTGCCGCATTAAATGATCTACGGGATAATAAAGACTTTCACAATCTATATCAATCTGCATTGGCTAGAGCACGTGCAGACTGGCTTATTGGCATGAATTTATCTCGTGCCTATACATTGTCTGAACGTTATAAAGGTAATAAAGTAACATTACCTATCGGTCGTGTTAAGACTCCAACATTAGCCCTTGTTGTGCGCAGAGAGCGAGAACTAGCGGCATTTAAACCGGTCGATTATTTTACATTAAAGGTTTTATATAATCATCCAAATGGTGTATTCTGGGCTACGTGGCAGCCTACAGACGAACAAAAGGGGCTTGACCCAGATGGACGTCTTATTAATAAAGCCATAGCCGATGAATTAGTAGAGCGCTTACAGGCGGGGTCAGATGGAGTTATTAAAGCTGTTACAAAATCTAAAAAGAAAGATGTACAGCGTTTACCATTGTCTCTATCATCTTTGCAGGTATTAGCTGGTAAAGCTTTTTCCTATGATCCGCAAACTGTACTTGATACAGCACAGAAACTATATGAAAAGAAATTGACTACATACCCTCGTTCTGATTGTGAATATTTACCACCAAATCAATATGGTGACCGCAATGCAATTCTCAATAATTTACAGAATGCAGGAGATGAAAGACTAGCACAGTGGGCTACTGATGCAGACCGCTCCATTAAGAGCCGCGCTTGGAATGAAAAGAAGATTACAGCCCATCATGCTATAATTCCTACGACCGTAGCTTGTAATATAAATAGTTTGTCCCGTGAGGAACGCAATATTTACTTCCTCATTAGTCAGGCCTATATTGCTCAGTTTTATGGCGAACATATTTATGAGCAAACTAAAATCGTCGTGGAGCAATGCAAAGAAGAGTTTGTTGCCAATGGCCGTGTAGTTATAGACGAAGGATGGAAATTACTTTATAAACGACAAAAGTCTAAATCTGTGACAGATAATGATGAACCTGATTTAACTGATGAACGTGGTGCAGAAACAGACTCTAAAAAAGAGGCTATTGAAGAAACAGATCATTTGCCTGCGGTTAAGAAAAATGATTCTGTGCTTTACACGGATTCCTCTGTAGAGGCGAAGCAAACTAAGCCGCCTTCTCGCTTTACACCGTCTACGTTGTTACAAGCGATGAAGGAAATTCACAAGTTTGTAAAAAATGAAGACTTGAAAAAGCAATTAAAGGCTGTATCTGGTATTGGTACAGAGGCGACTCGTGCCAATATTATTGACGAACTTATCAGTCGTGGCTTTATGAAAACATCTGGTAAGAAGCAAGTTCTATCACCTACGGAAACGGGCTACCTTTTAGTAGATGCTTTGCCTGATGAATTGTTATATCCTGATGAAACGGCTGTATGGGAAGAACGTTTGGCCCTCATGAGCGAAGGGGAGGATACCTTAGATTCCTTCTTGTCTGATCAAGTTAAGTTTTTACAGTTGTTGATTGATAAGCTTGGCTTTGATAAACAGGTAAATTCTGGTCAAATGATGCCCAATGTAGTTCGCACTATAACGAATCAAAACCGGAAACGTCCGATGGATAATTCTGATGTAGATCTATCTTCTTTGCCGGTATGTCCTAAGTGTAATAAGGGCAGAATGCAACAGCGTAATGGTAAATTTGGTGCTTTTTTAGGCTGTACTAATTATCCCGCTTGTAAACATACACAACCTGTTGAGGGGGATTCTTCAAAGGGTGAAAGTAATATCATTGTGTCTGACGAAGATAAGCAATATAAATGTCCACGATGTAAAGAAGGATATTTTGTTAAGCAAGAGGCGAGAGGACGTATTAACTGGGTTTGCAGTAATCGATCTCAATGCAAGACACAATGCTCCGATGTAAATGGAGTGCCAAGCATTTATGCTAATAAATAAGATGTTTATTAGTTAAAATATAAATTAGTTAAGAATATAAAAAGACGCGTACAGATTTTTCTGTACGCGTCTTTATTTTAGGGTTATAGGACAAAACGTGTTGGTACTTTAATCCCAATCATTGAAAGATAATT
>CABSJA010000027.1 GCA_902477915.1 uncultured Veillonella sp. | reverse complement strand
TAGGGTAACCTAAGAACAATGCAGCACCATCATTCATCAATAATTGTTGAATTTGGATTGCATAATCACGACGTTTTGCAGGATCAAATTCAGTTTCAGCAGCATCTAACAATTGGTCAACTTGTGGATTGGAGTAACCAGAACCGTTTTGAGGGTTGGAACCATCCACATTAGTATGCCAGTAGTTAGCTAAGAACCAGATTGGATCGCCTGTATTAGCAGTTACGATGTTGGAGATAAGCATATCATAGTCGCCATCTTGACCCATTTTATCGATCAAGTTATAGTCAACTGTTTTGATTTTCATGTCGATACCCACTTTTTTAAGGTCTGCTTGAACAGCTTCTGCATAAAGTGGTAATTCTGCACGAGAATTATATACTACGAAGTCAAATGTTAATGGTTTGCCATCTTTATCAAGGATGCCGTCCCCATCAGTATCTTTCCAACCATCTTCTGCTAATAATTGTTTAGAACGTTCAGGGTTATACGCATTAGGATCTTTCAAATCTTTGAAGCCATAGTCCATGGATGGTGGAATTGGTGCGGAACCAGGAATGAATGTACCTTTTAACAATACATCAGCATAGTTTTTACGGTCTGTTGCAGAAATAACTGCAGCACGTACTTTGTCATCACCAAGAACACCTTTTTGGTTGATACGAGCCAATACTACACGAAGAGATGCGATTTCATCAACCTTGAACTTATCGTTATTTTGGAATAAACCAATTTCACCAGGACCGATGTTAACAGCCATATCTACGTCGCCAGATTGTAAGCTCATAGCACGCGTATTAGGATCGTCGATGGAAGGAATTTCTACAGTTTTAAATGGTACTGTACCATCCCAATAGTTTTCGTTAGCAGCCATCTCAGCACGTTCTTTTGTGAAAGATTTAACTACGTATGGACCTGTACCAATAGGACCTTCCTTGGCAAAGTTACGGCCATCTTTTTCAGATTGTACATCAACGATTAGGAACAACGGATCCGCTAAAAGGCCAGGCATATTAGGATATTCTTTTGTTGTATGAATTACCAATTGTTGACCATTAGCTTCCATAGAGTCATATTCGAAGAATGTTTTTGCACGATTGGATTTTTCAAAAGCCCGTTCGATAGATGCTTTAACTGCTGCAGCATCAACTTTTTTACCATTAGAGAATTTCACCTTATCATTGATTGTGAAAGTCCACGTTTTATGGTCTGGGGATACTTCCCATTTAGATGCAATCCATGGTTGAGGTTTCATTTGTTCGTCAAACTTAGCCAATGTTTCGCCTACACCATAGCGCATAACAACCCATGCGAAGAAGTTTTCTGTAGGTTCTAATGTGGATGCGAAGTTAGTTACACCAACTTTTAAAACATCCTTATTAGCAGCACCATTATTATCAGAGCCGCAACCAGCGATGAAGGAACCCATCATTACAATGCTAAGACCTGCTAAGAGGGCTTTTTTCCAAGATTTTTTCATGTAAAATCTCCTTGTACCATTACATATAAACATAAAACATACACATCATGACCACTACAATCTACAATAGTCATAATGGAAAAACCTTATTACCGCCTATTTATATAACAACTTTCACAACACAACCTATAAATAAGCATCACACGTAACTAACCTTGGTTCTTAGGATCCACTACATCGCGCAAGGAATCAGACCAAAGGTTAAAGATAGCAACTACGATAAGGATGGACATACCAGGGAAGGCCATCAGCCATGGACTGGTTTGTAAATATTGACGACCTTCGTTAAGCATAAGGCCCCATTCTGGTGTTGGTGGTTGAGCACCAAATCCAAGGAAGGAAAGACCTGCTACTTCAATCATGATAGCCCCAATATCAAGTGCCCCTGTTGTAACAACAAGAGGAAGGATATTGGGAATGATATGACGTCTTAGAATAGTCGTTGTAGAGGCCCCCATCATGACAGCCGCCGTTACATACTCTTCACCGCGAACTTTCAACGTCATAGACCGTACAAGACGAGCATATTTTGCCCAACCAACTACAGATAACGCTATAATCGTATTCACAATGCTACCACCCAAAATACCAGCAATAGCAATGGCTAATACTACGCCCGGGAAGGATAGCATAATGTCCGCAAGACGCATGAGGACCATTTCGATTTTCCCGCCGAAATAACCGGCAACGGCACCGATAATAGTACCAATGCTTACCATGATAACAACGATACTGACACCCATAAACAAGGATAACTGTGTACCATAAATGATGCGAGACAATACATCACGACCAAGCTTATCTGTACCAAACCAATGTTGACTACTTGGCGCTTGTAATGCTTGACTCAGATTTGAGCTAAAAGCATCACCCGGAGCAAGCCATGGTGCAAATATAGCTATGAGAACTACCACAATCATCAAGGCGCTATAGAAAGAGAACAGTTTATGTTTTTGAATAAATTCTGCCATTATGCTCTCTCCCTTTTCAATCTAGGGTCTAATAGGATATATGACGCATCAACTAATGCATTGATGCACATATAGGCTAAAGCAACCCACAATACAAAGCCTTCAATCAATGGGTAGTCGCGCATGGTAATAGCATATACTGCCATGTTCCCTAAGCCAGGCCAAGAGAACACCATTTCTACAACTGCTACACCGCCTAATAGCCAACCGATGAGAACACCAAGAATAGTGATGAGTGGCAAGACGGCATTTGGCAAAATATGACCGAATAAAATCTTCATCTCACTGACACCACGAGCACGTGCGCCGATAACATAATCCTTTTGCATTTCTTCAAGAATAACGAGACGAACTTGGCGCATGTACTTGGACCCGACTACAACAGCTAATGTAACGGCTGGTAGAATTACACCGATAGGAGTTACACGAGAAGATGCAATAGGAACAAGTCCTAATTTAAGGCCAAAGATATAAATCAGTACAAGGCCTAACCAGAATGATGGCATAGACACGCCTATAAATGAAGCAGCGCGCAACAGATAGTCGATCCATTTGTTTCGATTTAAGGCGCTTATAATCCCTGCTGGCAATGCATAGAGCAATGTAAATACTAATGCTGTACCTGCTAGCATAACTGTCCCTGGCAAAGCCTCCAACATACGATCTACAACAGGCTTTTTAGCAGAGTAACTCATGCCCAAATCACCGTGTGCAGCATTTACAACCCAATTAGCATATTGTACTAAGAACGGTTTATCTAAGCCGAGTTGCGCACGCGTTTCATCAATAAGCTCTTGAGATACAATTGTATCTGCCGTTTCTAGTAACATCGTTACTGGATCGCCTGGTGCTAAATAAGTGAGACAAAATGTTAAAAAAGTAATGCCAAACAGTGTAACAATGAATTGACCTAGCTGTTTAGCAAAGCGTTTGCCCATAGGCGCCTCCTCCTATACTCTCTAAATACTACAATAATCTAAATGAACAACTAATATGCTTATTTCTCCCGATATAGCAGAGGTGCATATAGGAAAACGACAAAAAAGGTTAGTCCACCTGACTAACCTAAATTAAGTATAGTATGTACAATACCATACATTTAGAGCAGGCTTTCTGACTCATGATTCATCGCAATATTTCGGCCTTCCCAGTTTCCCAGTGACCCTATAATGAAACCTTGCTCCTCATTACAGCTATTTGCATAGTATGGGATTTCCACCCATTTTCCTCTTTTACGCTCGGTAATACCGACACTCATTAGTTTATTCATTTTTATCGATTATAAATATACTATATTAATATTATGTTTACAATACGCATACCCCTTAGGGGTATCATTATATTCAATAAAAT
Source organism: uncultured Veillonella sp. (assembly GCA_902477915.1). Classification (GTDB taxonomy): domain Bacteria; phylum Bacillota; class Negativicutes; order Veillonellales; family Veillonellaceae; genus Veillonella. Next base: position 20,092 of record CABSJA010000027.1, on the reverse strand, counting down.
CAATATAATTTTTATACTAATAAAAAATATCGATTAGTGATAATTGTCAATTTTATGTATAAACCCCTAAAAATACCTTTATATATATAATTTTTCAAGCATAGACTGTATATAGATGTATATATATTAAAAAATGTGATAATAAAGGGCCATATAATATTTCTTTATATAAAATAAGCATTTATTAATCTCCTCCTAATACGTATCCAGTAACTCAACGATCAAAGGATAAGTCTACCCAAAAAGCTGAACCCCATATACGGTTAAAATACATACAACGGTTTAAAATACATGTAACGATTTAAATTACATACAAAAAAGAGGCTATTACCTAGTAACAGCCTCTAATAAGACGAGAGATATTCAGTTAATCGATACTTTGTTGTAAGCGGTGCGCTTTGCGTGTAGTCCACGCTTTACGCAAAACATAGATCACGAAACCGATGCTTACCGCTACTGCACTACCTACCATAGCATCAAAGCCACATGCGTAAATTGCATATAAACAGTAGATAACGCCTGCGCCGAACACGTAGTTGGAACGTTTAATACGGCTTTCAGCTACACCAGCCATACGCATCATTGTAGGTACTGCCAAGATGCACAATACATACGGTACTACGTTAGTTACAACCGCTAAGTTTACTAAGATTTCAAATTGCTCACGTAAGGAGTCGCTAGCAGTGAACAATGTAAGTAATGTTTCAACAGCGAGTAAAATGAATACGCCACGAACAGGAGCATCTTTGCTATTTACACGAGCAAATACTTTAGGGAAGTAACCATTTTCCGCTGCGCTTTTGAATACGCGAGACAATGTGAATTGCCAGCAAAGCAAAGCGCCAAAGCAAGAAATAACCATTGCAGCCATAACGATGTCTGCAATTGTATCATTAAACATGTATACAAATGTCAAACCAAATGGTGCATTAGAATTTAACAAGTCAATGTTAGGCACGATACCTGCCATAACATTCGTGGACAAGATGTAAACCACTGCCACTGCTAATGTACCTGCCACAGTAGCGATAGGTACGTTTTTCTTTGGATTCTCAACAGCATCTGCATTAGCCGCTGCGGACTCAAATCCTAGGAAGCCCCACAAAGTGAGGGAAATGGATTGTTTTACTGCATCGTAAAACGGAAGATCATTTGGGTTCCAAGCCGCCCAATAAATAGACGGATCAAACCAATACCAGCCGATTGTACCAATTAATAAAACCGGCACAATAGAGCCCCAAATAGTCATGTTGCTGAGTCGACCTGTGAAGCGATTACCACGGAAGTTCAAAATCGCTGCAAACCACAAAAGCACAATTGTTACTTGGCTTGTTTGTGTTGCATTAAGGTCAACACCAAAGAAAGCTGCGCCATAACCTACGGCAGATACCGCGATGGCGATATTAGCAATGATGAGAGATATGCTGTAAGCATAGCTCGCCATAAAATGTCCAGTCTTACCGAAGCGGTGTTCTGCATAACCGCCCATGCCTCCTTTAATTTGGGAGAACATACCCGCTTGAGCAAAAATATACGCTAGTAAAAGCGCACCCACAGCTGTCACGAGCCAAGATAAAACTGAAATAGTACCAACTTGAGCCAAATTAGTTGGTAACATAATGATCCCAGCTCCTAGCATATTGGCTGCTACCATTGTGGTTAGCTGGAATACAGACATTTTTTTAGCGGTGGTTTTCATGTATCAATCCCCTTTCAAAAGGTGAATTTTTTCTCGTCCATAATTCACTTAAATATAATATACCGCTAAGTAAATTCAGTTCGTGCTGTGATGGGCTTGAATGTGAATTTACCGTTGTTATTCTTATTACGAATTAAATAATAACACCTATGAACCCAAAATGAAAGTACTTTATTGGCGGACAAGCATTATTACACGAATTGAATAAATTATAGTTAATTTATCATCTAAAACGAACAGAACTCATTTTAACAATGACAGGGTGTATTTTTACCCCATTTTATTCTGTGTATATATGTGATTTTTACTATCTATCATGGTTATAGTGTCCTAGTACAAGACTATTGTTTTTGCGCAGTCCACTGTATGCGTACATAAATTTACACCATTTTAATAGTAATTTATCAATTAGAATAACTCTTTTCTAGAAATTATCTATCATTCAAATAAAAAATCGATATACACATAAGCTTAAAGGTTAATATAAAGCACTTTAACATAAGACTTATATGTATATCGATCTTAAATTTTCAATGTCACAAGAGTAACTATTACTTTGAATGTTACTCTTGTACAGGATGTAGCCCTAAATCAAAACATTAGGCTTACTAAAGCAATTATGCTTGCACAGATTCTACAATTGCTTTCCACTGAGCAATTTGTTTTTCTTCTCCAGCGATAACAGCTTTACCATTGCTACGTTGTCTTTCCACACATTCTGGAGCAGTACCAGAATAGTTATTACGACCAGCTACGCAAGCTTCGATGGAAATGGCATCAAGGATATCTGCATCAAAATGATGTGAGATAGCTTTGAAGTCCTCAACGGATAAATCAAGCAATACACAACCTTTTTCAATGCAATGATGTACAGCATTACCTACGATTTCATGAGCTTCACGGAATGGAACGCCTTTTTTCGCAAGGTAATCGGCCATATCTGTAGCATTAGAGAAGTCATCATCGAGGACAGCTTTCATATGCGCCCCATTGACCTTCATACCACGGACCATAGCCGCATTAATGGACAATGCAAAGTGTACTGTATCGATAGCATCAAAAATGCCCTCTTTATCCTCTTGCATATCTTTATTATATGTAAGTGGCAAGCCTTTTAATGTAGTTAATAAACCTAACAAGTGGCCATAGGTACGACCTGTTTTACCACGAACGAGTTCACATACGTCAGGATTTTTCTTTTGTGGCATAATGCTAGAGCCTGTGCAATGAGCATCATCAAGTTCAATGAAGTTAAACTCATTGGTAGACCACAAAATCAATTCTTCGCTAAGACGGCTCAAATGCATCATCACAAGAGATGCAAAGGACAAGAATTCAACTACATAGTCACGGTCAGATACGGCATCCATACTATTTTCGTAAATACGAGAGAAGCCGAGTAGCTTTTGCGTATAGGTTTGATCAATACCGTACGTAGAACCAGCTAAGGCCCCTGCACCAAGTGGCATGATGTCTGCGTGTTTGAAGACCATCAACAAACGGTCAAAGTCGCGTTCTAGCATAGAGAAGTATGCCATCATATGATGACCGAACAATACAGGTTGTGCCCGTTGTAAATGCGTATAGCCAGGCATGATAACATCGCTGTATTTTTCAGCTGTTTCGATGAGGGCTTTTTGCATATCTACGATAAGCTCGCCCATTTCTACTACGGCTTTACGCACGTACATGTGCAAATCTACTGCGCATTGGTCATTACGGCTACGGCCGGTATGTAAGCGGCCACCGGCTTCACCAATATCATCTGTTAGGCGCTTTTCAATATTCATATGAATATCTTCAAGAGCCACGGAGAATGGGAACTCCCCTTTATCGATTTGGCCTTTTATCTTTGTTAAGCCCTCAACAATAGCGTCCCGATCTGCGTCGGAGATAATATTTTGTTTTGCCAGCATTGTAGCATGTGCTTTACTACCTGCAATATCTTCGGCGTACATCCGCGCATCAAAAGCGATAGAGGATGTAAAATCCTCTACCGCTTTATCAGTGCCTTTTGTGAAACGCCCGCCCCACAATTTAGCCATTATTTACCTGCCTTTTCTTTCATTAATGCATTAATTTTAAGAGGTAAACCGAACAAGTTGATGAAACCAGCCGCATCAGCTTGGTTGTATACATCATCTTCTTCGAATGTTACGAAATCTTCGCTGTACAAGGAGTATGGAGAAGTTGCACCAGCAGAGATAATGTTGCCTTTGTACAATTTAAGTTTTACTTCACCAGTTACAGTTTTTTGAGTTTCATCAACGAATGCTTGCAAAGCGTTCATCAATGGTGCGAACCACATGCCATCGTATACAAGTTCAGCGTATTTGTTAGCAATAAGTTCTTTGTAGTGGTATGTAGCTCTGTCGAGGCAAAGGTATTCAAGTTCTCTGTGAGCATACATGATGATGGATCCACCTGGATTTTCATAAACGCCACGGGATTTCATGCCTACTAATCTATTTTCAACGATATCTACAACGCCTACGCCATAGTGTGCACCGATTTCGTTGAGTTTTTCTAATAATTGTAATGGAGTACCTTCTTGGCCATCTACTGCTACAGGTACGCCATCTTTGAAGGATACAGTTACATAACCAGCTTCATCTGGAGCTTGTTCAGGAGTATGTGTTACCAAGTACACATCATCTTTAGGAGCATTTGCTGGATTTTCAAGATCGCCGCCTTCATGGGACAAATGCCATACGTTTTGGTCCATGGAATATGGATGAGATTTTGTAGCTACTACTGGAATGTCGTGCTTAGCAGCATACTCCATGCAGTCAGTTCTAGATTTCAAATCCCACTCTCTCCAAGGAGCGATGATTTTCATATTAGGAGCCAATGCTTTGATAGCAAGTTCGAAACGAACTTGGTCATTACCTTTACCAGTCGCACCGTGAGCGATAGCATCAGCGCCTTCTTTTTTAGCAATATCTACAAGGATTTTACCGATTAAAGGTCTAGCGAAGGATGTACCTAATAAATATTTGCCTTCATAAACTGCACCAGCTTTTACTGTTGGCCACACATAATCTTTTACGAACTCTTCTTTAGCGTCAACAATATACGCTTTAGAAGCACCAGATTTGATTGCTTTTTTCTCAACTGCATCATAATCCTCAGGTTGACCCAAGTCTACGCATACGGCGATAACTTCAGCGCCATAATTTTCTTTTAACCAAGGAATGATAACGGATGTGTCTAAACCACCAGAATATGCGAGTACTACTTTATTTGCTTTACCCATGATAACACCTCATAAAAAACTTACTATGTATTTTAACTCATATAATCAATATTATATCAGATAATTGTGAAAGCACCGTGGCATCTAGCTCAATGGTCATTCCCTCTTTCCGACAAAAAATAGTATACACCTGTATAATTATAAATGCAAGTATTATTTTTATTCAATTTAATAATATATTTCGGAACGTAACTATTTATCATAAAAAAATCTCTGTTAGCCAATTACCAATCAACTAACAGAGATGTTACTATACTTATTTAATTATTCGTCCACAAGGCCCAAGTCTTGTTTGTATGCATAATCAGCTTCAGCTTGTGTAATCATACCTTGGTCTACCATTTGTTCGAGCACCAGTTTTTGTCGTGCCTTAGCTCCTTTATAATTCGTATAAGGATCTAAGTAAGATGGTGCGTTAGGCAAGGCTGCGAGCATAGCGCTTTGACCTAATGTCAATCGGCTCGGGCTTGTCCCAAAGTAGCCATGTGCTGCTTCGTAGATACCGTAGTAATTATGACCATAATATACGGTATTTAAATACATGGTGAGAATTTCTTCCTTCGTGTAGTAATGTTCCATTTCACTCGCCAAGATCGCTTCTTCTATCTTACGGCTCATGATGCGTTTTGATGAAAGGAAAAGATTTTTTACGACTTGTTGTGTTATGGTGCTGCCGCCCTCTACAGTTTCACCAGCGATGGTATTCGTATAAAAGGCGCGAATGATACCAAGTACATCTATAGCACCATGCTTATAATATCGCTTATCCTCTATGGCGATGAGTGCATTCTTTGTATATTCTGGAATGACATCTCCCTTTACCCAATGTTCTTTAGAAACACGTTGGTTCAGTGCCGTCTCTACCTTTTCTTTAAAGGTAAATAATCGTATAATACGATCTGTGCGACTAAGGGTATCTTCACCTTGTTCTATGCGTTTTTCAACAGTTGTATGCGCGTTACTTTCACGATCTGTACCTTGAACCCTATGGTATCCATCATATATAAACACGGCCAGTATCATAACTAACACAAATACCACTAGGTTCCGAAGGTAGCGAAACACTTTCATTGCTTTCACCTATTTCATAAAGGCCCGTAGTATATACCTATAGACAAATTTAAATTCTATATGCATTACAGTACCTTATATACATATACAAACACATTGTGTATTAAATGTATTGTATCACATCAATTAAGAAGAAGATATATATTACAAGGTCTAAATAGATGTGTATAATATAAAATACATGCCATGCTATTTTAAAAGTATATATTTAAATGTACCTTTGAATACAGATATTCACATACATCCATATACAATATAAATCTATATATGTAGATTTAATGCATATTAGGTATACTTATTAAGTTGTATTACAAACTTTACATGGAGTATAATAATAAGGATGATAAAAAACATGCCCATTGGAGGAGTATTATGAAACAATGTATGGATTCAGAAAATCTACATCGTCGATTGCGTAAAATCCTTGGTCAAGTGCAAGCTATTGATCGAATGATTGAAGAAGACATTCCATGCGAAGATGTGTTGAGCCAAATTAATGCAGCTAAGTCTGCACTACATAAAGTAGGTCAAGTAGTCCTTGAAGGGCATATCAACCACTGCGTACGAGATGGTATCGAACACGGTGACGTAGAAAAAACCATTAGCGACTTTACAAAGGCTGTAGAGCGCTTTGCAAACATGGGAAAATAAAGAAGAGGCTAAACCGCCTCTTCTTTTTTTACTTGAAACTACACGCTAATAGTTTTGTAAATTCGCCATATTAAATTAAAGGTAACATTTAATCAAATCAACCAAAACATAAAACATATACAAAAATCATATACATAAAACATATAGATCAACAAAAAAGGACTCTACATTCGTAGAGTCCTTTGTATTACCACATTGTATTAGTCGTGGTTAGTTGTTAAGAATTCGCTTAATGCAGCAAGTGCATCGTCTTCGTCAGCACCGTCAGCTGTCAATGTAACGGATGTACCTTTTGTAGCGCCCAAAGTCAATACAGTTAAGATGGATTTAGCATCAGCTGTTTTGCCGTTAGCAGCGATTGTCAATTTGGAAGCATATTTAGCAGCCAATTGTGTGAAAGCTGTAGCAGGACGAGCATGTAAACCAGATTCGTTAGTAATTTCTACTGTTAATTCTTTCATGATAACCTCTTTCTATCTTGATAGGCTGTGCCTATCCCATACGTTCTAATAGATATATTGTATCAATTTCAAGCCTTTCAATTCAAGTATATTGAAAGTTATTTGCTATACAACAGAATTATAGTAAGCCTTTTTCAGCTAGTACAGATTTAGCATAGTCTGTAATTTCTTCTGCTGTATCCATGGAAAGTGCTTTATTAGCCACATCTTCACATTCTGCTTTAGAAACAGAGCGCAAGATTTTCTTAATAAGTGGTATAGAAGATGCTGTCATGGAGAATTCATCAAGACCCAAGCCTAATAAGATCATGGTAGCCACAGGATCACTAGCGAGTTCACCACACATGCCTGTAAATTTACCTTGTTCATGGCTCGCATCGATAACATGTTTGATAAGACGTAATACGCCTGGATGCAATGGTTGATATAGAGCGCCAATAGATTCGTTCATACGGTCTACTGCCAATGTATATTGACACAAATCGTTGGTACCAATACTGAAGAAGTCTACGTATTTTGCCAAGATCGGAGAAATAACAGCAGCTGCTGGTACTTCAATCATAATACCAACCTTAATATCCTTATTGAATTCTTTGCCTTCAGCTGTAAGTTCTGCCTTACATTCTTCAAGCATAGCATTCGCTTGTTTCACTTCTTCTACGGAAGCGATCATAGGGTACATGATATGAATATCACCAAAGGCGCTAGCGCGCAATAACGCACGCAATTGTACTTTGAAGATATCTGGGCGGTTCAAGGAAATACGAATGGCACGGTAACCAAGGAATGGATTCATTTCCGTTGGCAAATCAAGGCATTTCAACTCCTTGTCACCACCGATATCCATGGTACGGATAATAACAGGCTGTCCCTGCATATCTTCTGCAACCTTTTTATATTCTTCGAACTGTACATCTTCTGCTGGCAATTCATCGTTTTCCATGTACAAGAATTCTGTACGGTATAAGCCGATACCTTGTGCGCCCATTGTAAGAGCATGTTTAGCATCTTTAGACTTACCGATATTGCCAAATAATTCTACATGATGACCATCTGTAGTCTTAGCTTCAAGATTGGCAGATTCGCGTAGGCGTTTTAATTCCTCTTGGTAAGCAGTAGCTTGATTTGTATATTCAGCCCAATCCGCATCAGATGGATTTGTTTCGACAATACCATCTGTACCAAGTACAACGGCTTTCTCGCCATCTACGAAGCCTTCAATATCACCAACGCCCATAACGGCAGGAATTTCCAATGTACGTGCCATGATAGCCGCATGAGATGTAGGGCCACCAGCAGCTGTTACAATGCCTTTTACAACATTTTTATCTAGAGATGCCGTATCGGATGGCGCCAAATCATGAGCCACCAATATAACCTCCCCAGAAATATGGGATAAGCCACGAGGGTTCATACCTAACATATTGCGCATCAAACGATCACCGATATCTTTGATATCTGCACCCCGTTCGCGCATGTATGGATCTTCCATACCGAGGAAGATATTGGCAAAGGTTTCAATGGTTTGAGCTGTAGCCGCTACAACGTTAGTATGGCTAGACTCAACGAGGGATTTAATACCATCAGATAAAGATGGGTCTTGAGCAATTTGCATATGTGCTTCAAAAATAGCCGCCTCTTCAGGGCCCATTTCTTTCAAAGCCTTTTGACGGATTGTATCCAATTGCTTTAAGGTAGATGCCATAGCAGCAGCAAACTTACCAATTTCCGCTTCTACCTGATCCTCTGCTACAGTGTAATCAGGAATGACAATTTCCTCTTGAATATATCTATATACATTGCCTACTGCAACGCCACGAGATCCAGAAATCCCTTGAATTCGCATATGTGTTCCTCTTTCTATTACGATAAACTACATTACTCTTTATTTTATCATTTCTACGGTAAACAATAAAGTAATAGAGCCCTATATATCCGCCTTTCAGGTTGTCCCACGTGGGTTAATTTTTACCTCATGTTCATATTTCTCAACCGTCTTAATACGTACTATAACAAGTACTTTAAAAGGAGGTCATTTTTTGCTTGTTTTTACTTTAATTTTATAAAGTTACACCCCATAATTGAAAGCCATTTATGATATAATAATATAGAATATATAATAATATACATATGAGACTTTCACGGGCTTCATGGTGAAAGTCTTACTTATTGATAGGAGACTTTATGAAATTAACAAAAATGCATGGTCTTGGCAATGATTTTATCCTCTTTGCCGACCCTCAAGGTGCTAACAAGGACTATACTGATTTAGCCATTCGCCTTTGCGATCGCCGTACAGGCATTGGTGCTGATGGTTTAGTCATTGTTGTACCATCTGACACATGTGATGTGCGCATGCGCATCATCAACTCCGATGGCAGTGAAGCTGAAATGTGCGGCAATGGTATTCGATGCTTTGCCAAATACGCTTACGAACACGGAGAAATTACAAAAGAAACTTTCACCATCGAAACATTAGCAGGTGTTATGAAGCCAACCTTAACCATCGAAAATGGTGTGGTTACACTAGTAACAGTAGACATGGGCAAGCCATTCTTTAACAGTAAAGATGTACCTATGAATGTAGACATGGATAAGGTCATCGACGTAGACATTGATGTAAATGGCGAAACTGTAACAGTGAGCTCTGTATTGCTCGGTGTACCGCATACAGAGGTTTACGTAGAAGATATTACAAACGCCCCTGTTACGACACAAGGTCCAATCCTTGAAAAACACGATGCATTCCCATCCAATACAAATGTTAACTACATTGAAGTAGTAAACGACAAACACATCAAGGTTCGCACATGGGAACGCGGTGCTGGCGCTACACTAGCATGTGGTACAGGCTCTTGTGCCTCTGCCGTTATGTCCTTCGAAAAAGGCTTAACAGGTCGCGAAGTAGACGTAGAACTTTACTTAGGAACATTGCATATTTCATACTTGGAGGATGGCACGGTGCTCATGACAGGCCCTGCTGAGGAAGTCTTCGAAACAGAACTTCCTATCGATTAAGATGAAGTGGTTACAACTCATATTAAATGCGTTTCTAAAGTATCAACAAGGCCGTTCACTGATGCCGAAAAATACAGAGCCCCTCTTAGGCTTACTCCTATCCATACTCGTCATCATCATCGCCGTAGCCAATAGCATTGCCATCGGTTACGCCTTGATTGTAGTATGGTGCATTATGGCTTATGTGTTCTACCGCAAAGGGTACCAACCAAAGGAACTACTAAACCTATCATGGACAGGTGCTAAAACATCTATTGTGGTGATGCAAATATTCCTGCTCATCGGTTGGCTCATCGCCATGTGGCAAGCGGCAGGTATTATACCTATGATTATCGCCACAGGCATCGACTTGATTGATCCTTCTATCTTTATCGCTTGTGCCTTTTTATTAACAGCACTGGTGAGCATGCTATTAGGAACTGCCCTTGGCACTGTGGGTACCATAGGTATTGTACTCATTACGATGGCAAAAGCCGGTAACATTCCAGAAAATATCGTAGCAGGCGCCATCATTGCTGGCGCTTACTTTGGTGATCGGAACGGGCCTTTATCGTCTAGCGCCTCTCTCGTAGCGACCTTAACGCATACAAAGGTATCGACCAACATCCCTATTATGTTTAAAGATGGTCTACCAGCACTTGTTATTTCCACAGTGCTCTACCTAATACTATCGCAGTGGTTCCCTCTCAACTATGCAAATAGCTTACTGTCTGATACGATTCACTTTGTGTTCAACATCGATTGGACCTTATGGCTTCCTGTGATCATCGTCATTGGTTTATTACCTTTGAAAGTATCTATCCGTTGGCCTATCGGCCTTAGTGCATTAGCAGCGGCGATTCTAGCTTATACCAATCAGGGAGCTACCCTTTCTGATTTAGGCTGGTATACCTTAACAGGCTTTGAACTACCACATTATAATCCACTAGCAGATATCATTCACGGCGGCGGCTTACAAACGATGTTCATCCCTACCCTTTCCATTTTTATGGCAACTGCCATTTCTGGCATGCTCGAAGGGGTTGGCTTCTGGAACGATGTGAGACAGCTATTAGAACGAGCGAAAACACGAAGTGATGTATTTGCGGCAAACGTAGGTCTCGCCTTTTTAACAGGTGCTGTAGGTTGTAGTCAAGCTATTGCGGTGGTGATGACCCACTCTATTATGCGCATTACCTATGCACAGAGAGGCATTCAAGATGAAGATGTGATGCTCGACTTTGAAAACAGCGGCATTCTCATTGCTCCATTACAACCATGGAACATCGCTGCTTATGTACCTGTAGTTATGATGGGTACTAGTACAGCTGGCTATGTACCATTCGCCTTCTTCCTATACCTCGTACCACTCCTATACTGGTTACGACTACGGAATCAAGATCAACCAATTATACGTTAATTATAAAATCAATCGAATTTACGCTAATTACAAAATCAATCAAATTTACACTAATTACAAGATTAACCAATCATAGGCTAATTAAATTTATCTTAAAGGGGAATTTGTATGATTTACACCATTACCTTTAATCCAGCCCTAGATTATATTGTTCGTCTTGATCAACTCAAGACGGGCACCATTAATCGCACCACCCAAGAGTACGTTCTCGGTGGCGGCAAGGGTATCAATGTATCCATCGTGCTCAACAACCTAGGCATGGATACAACGGCACTCGGTTTCATCGCCGGTTTCACAGGGGAAGAAATCGTAACACAACTGAACCAATTCGGTGTGAAAGAGGATTTCATCCGTCTCCGCGAAGGTTTAACGCGCATCAATGTTAAGGTGAAAGCCTCTGACGAAGAAACAGAAATTAACGGCCGTGGCCCTATCATCGCAGACGACGAACTAGAAGCCCTCTATACACAGCTCGATGCATTAACTGAGCAGGATACATTGATCCTTGCAGGCAGTATTCCTTCTAGCTTACCAAGCGATATGTACGAACTCATTATGGAGCGCTTACAACATAAAAATATTCGCATTGTAGTAGATGCTACAAAAGATTTGCTTACACGGGTCTTACCTTATAAACCGTTCTTAATTAAACCTAACAATCACGAGCTTAGCGAAATCTTTGGTCGTACCCTTTCCACAAAGGATGACCTCGTAGAGGCAGCTAAGGCATTACAAGAGAAAGGCGCACAACATGTGCTCATCTCCATGGCTGGTGATGGAGCTATCTTGGTCGCTGCTGACGGTACGGTATATACGAGCCCTGCCCCTAAGGGTACACTCGTAAATTCCGTAGGCGCCGGCGATTCCATGGTGGCTGGCTTTATTACAGGCTTTGAAAAAACAGATGACCTACAAGAGGCGCTCTACTGGGGCATCTCTAGTGGCTCTGCCTCCGCTTACTCTGAAAACCTCGCTACACTAGCAGAAGTAGAAGCACTACTTTCACAAGTACGAGTTAACTAGTTTTATATTTTATTTGCATCAAGGAGTACATATATGCAAATCACTGATTTATTAAAACCTCAATCCGTCCTGCTAAATGCAGACCCTGTAACAAAGGCTGACGCAATTTACACCTTAGGCGAGTTAATGGAAAAAGGTGGCAACCTCATTGACAAAGCTGAGTACTTAGCAGCCGTTTTCGCTCGTGAAGAATCTGGCTCTACAGGCCTTGGTGACGGCATCGCTACACCACATGCTAAGTCCGCAGGCGTAAAAGAAGCAGGCCTAGCAGCTATGGTTGTGCCTCACGGCGTAGACTTCGAAGCACTCGACGGTCAACCATCTCGTTTATTCTTCATGATTGCAGCTCCAGAAGGCGCAGCTGACACTCATGTAGAGGTATTGAGCCAATTAGCTATGATGGTTATCGACCCAGATTTCAAAGAAGCCCTCATCGCTGCTCCAACTGTAGAACGTTTCTTGGAGCTCGTAACAGCGAAAGAGCAAGGCAACTTTGATCCATCTGTAGAAGGCTTTATTAAACAACCTGAACCTCAAGAAGCACCAAGCCTCACTGATGCTATTGAAGAAAAAGCTACAGAAGCTATCGAAAAGGTGGCTCCTAAAATTTCTGTAGATAACCCTCACTATGAAGTATTAGCCGTTACGGGGTGTCCTACAGGCATTGCACACACCTACATGGCTGCTGAGTCCTTAGAGCGCAAAGCTAAAGAAATGGGCATTTCCTTAAAAGTAGAAAAGAACGGTGCATCTGGCGTAAAAGATGCGCTTACAGCAGAAGAAATCGAACATGCAAAATGCATTATCGTCGCTTCTGACCGCCAAGTAGAAATGGCTCGTTTCGATGGCAAGCCTATGATTCAAACAAAGGTAGCTAATGGCATCAACAAAGCAGAGGAATTATTGCGTGAAGCTACATCTGGTACAGCCCCTGTATACCACGCATCTGCTGCTGACCGTGAATCCGCTGAAATCGCTGCTAGCGCATCTGATAGTGTAGGCCGTCAAATCTACAAACACTTGATGAACGGTGTATCTCACATGTTGCCATTCGTTATCGGTGGCGGTATCTTGATTGCCCTTGCATTCTTATTCGATACATTTGATCCTGCAAACCCTAAAAACTTCGGTTCCGGTACACCTTTATCTGGCTTCTTAATGCAAATAGGTGGTGCATCCTTCGGCTTCATGTTACCAGTATTAGCTGGTTACATCGCTATGAGTATTGCTGACCACCCAGGTCTTGTAGCTGGTTTCGTTGGTGGCTTATTAGCTAACCAAGGTGGCTCTGGTTTCCTTGGTGCATTGATTGCCGGCTTTGCAGCAGGTTACTTAGTATTATTAGTTAAGAAATTAGTATCTGGTTTGCCTCAAGCATTAGAAGGTACAAAACCAGTTCTCTTCTATCCTGTACTAGGTGTATTGTTCATCGGTCTTGCTATTACCTTCGTAATCAACCCTCCTGTATCTGCACTTAACCACTGGTTAATGGACTCCTTACAATCCATGGGCACTACTAGCCGCGTATTGTTAGGTCTTATCTTTGGTGCGATGATGTCCGTTGATATGGGCGGTCCTGTAAACAAGGCGGCTTACGTTATCGGTACTGGTGCTCTTGCGACTGGCGAATATGGTATTATGGCGGCTGTCATGGCAGGCGGTATGGTTCCACCATTGGCAATCGCTCTTTGTACTACATTCTTCCCTAGCCGCTTCACAGAGGCTGAACGTAAATCTGGTATCACAAACTACATCATGGGCCTTTCCTTCATCACAGAAGGTGCTATCCCATTTGCAGCTGCCGATCCAGTTCGCGTATTGCCAGCTTGCATCATCGGTGCTGGTACAGCTGGTGCGTTGTCTATGTTCTTCGAATGTACACTACGCGCTCCACATGGCGGTATCTTCGTAGTTCCAACAATCGGCAACCCACTTCTTTACCTTGCATCCATTGCAATCGGCTCCGTTATTGCTTGCATCATCTTGGCACTATTAAAACCAAGCTTGAAAAAATAATCTCACACTTAAATCATCCAGCTCAATCATTTGTAAATAATTAGTTGATAACCAATTGTCTATTGTGAAAGCTAGCAAAATACTAAAATACAGAAAATTGTACATATAATAAAATAATAATTAGTACATATAGCAAAAGGACTAGAACTCCTAGAGTTCTAGTCCTTTTCTTATGTAACACTATCGAATTACATCATTACAACTTATAAAATTAAGCACTATAAATTATCGAATTACATCATCATAAAATACGCCAAATACTTTCTTGAAAACACGATTTGCAACGTGATAACTTTCAAAATCAAAGTCTGTAGGTGTTAAGAAGGTTACATGTACATATAATAAAAACTACTTCAAATCATTAGAAGCAATATGTAATATTCTATGTACTTTAAATTTATTTATATTTTCCTAACCTCATTCTCTTTGTACTCATCCAGTATTCATCTATATTTTCATAAATTGTACAAATATATCGATTTATGTTAAACTATATAAATATAAATAAATTTTAAAATTATAAATTATTATTTGAAATCTAGTTCGGAGAGTAATTCATGAAATCATCTAGGAAACGTAAGGTTACCGCTGCATTTTTTGCAGCTGCAGCGTTGGGTGGTGTTGCCCACGCAGCCCCTACCCTCAACATGAATGATTTGGTAGGTTCGAACACTACCACTGAATCAACGACACAAGGTACTACAAATGTAGCAACGCCAGTCGTACGACCTATGGCAACTCAGCCTACCCCTGCAACTGCTCAACCAATAGTTGTTGCACCACAACAGGCAGTCGTAAGACCTGTACAAGTACAACCAATGGCTCCAGTTCGCGTAGCACCACCGCAAATGGTTCCTACACAAGCACAACCGGTAATGCAAACACAACAAGTTATGCAACCAAGTGCTACCACACAAGCGGCTCCAAAGGTAACACCTTTAATTCCCCGTGTACGTCCAGTACCGGTAAACGATATAGCAAAAGCTTTATCTGATCAACAAAGAGCCGTTTCACAGCCACAATATGTTGTTAATAAACAAACTAATTCTGTAATGGAACCAACATTGGCTATGCACAGCTTAATGAATGTACAACGTAAAACAGAACCTGTTACAGTACAAAAACAAGTTGATGGCAAACAGCAAATACAAACGACGCAAGTGGTACGTACGCCTGTAATGGTCCAACAAGAATCTACAACACCTTTAGTGATTGCTAATACAACTCAAACTAAAGCCGTTGTAGCCAAACAAAGATTAACTATTCGCGATATTCAACGTGCAGAACGTGAAAGATTAGCTCAACTAGCAGCCGAAGAAGCGGCTCAACAATCAGGTGCAAATCAAGTTGATCAGCAAATGGTTGCGCAAAAGCAAGCTGAAGCACAACGTCAAGCAGCAATTCTAGCAGAACAACAACGTCAAATGGCTATGCAGGCAGAGCAGCAACGCGTAGCACAACAACAAGCCGAGGCGCAACGTCAAGCTGCTATGCAAGCGGAACAACAACGTTTGGCTGCTCAACAAGCTGAGGCTCAACGCCAAGCGGCTCTAAGAGCTGAGCAAGAACGTATTGCGGCTGAGCAAGCTGAACAAGCTCGTATCGCAGAAGCTCAACGTCAAGCTGCAGAACAAGAGCGTCTTCGTATCCAAGAAGAACAACGCCGTATTGCAGCGCAACAACAAGCGGAACAACAACGTTTAGTAGCTGAGCAAGCTGAGGCTCAACGCCAAGCTGCTTTAAAAGCTGAGCAAGATCGTATTGCTGTGGAGCAAGCCGAAGCTCAACGTCAAGCTGCTTTAAAAGCTGAGCAAGAGCGCATCGCTGCGGAGCAAGCTAAAGCTCAACGTCAAGCTGCTTTACAAGCGGAACAGGAGCGTATCGCTGCTGAGCAAGCTGAAGCTCAACGCCAAGCGGCTCTAAGAGCTGAACAAGAACGTATTGCGGCTGAGCAAGCTGAGGCTCAACGCCAAGCTGCTTTAAAAGCTGAACAAGATCGTATTGCGGCTGAGCAAGCTGAAGCTCAACGCCAAGCGGCTTTACAAGCTGAACAAGAACGTATCGCGGCTCAACAAGCTGAAGCTCAACGCCAAGCGGCTTTAAAAGCTGAACAACAACGCTTAGCTGCTCAACAAGATGAACAACAACGCCAAGCTGCTTTACAAGCGGAACAACAACGCTTAGCAGCTCAACAAGCTGAAGCTCAACGTCAAGCTGCTTTACAAGCTGAGCAAGAACGTATTGCTGCGGAGCAAGCCGAAGCTCAACGTCAAGCGGCTCTAAAGGCTGAGCAAGAACGTATCGCTGCTCAACAGGCTGAAGCCCAACGTCAAGCAGCTTTAAAAGCGGAACAAGAACGTATCGCTGCGGAAGAAGCTGCTCGTCAACGTGCAGAAGCTGCTGCTAAAGCTGAAGCTGAGCGCCAAGCGGCTCTAAAAGCGGAACAAGAGCGTATCGCTGCTGAACAAGCTGAGGCTCAACGCCAAGCTGCTTTAAAGGCTGAGCAAGATCGTATCGCTGCTGAGCAAGCTGAAGCTCAACGCCAAGCTGCTTTAAAGGCTGAACAAGATCGTATTGCTGCTCAACAAGCAGAAATGGCAAGACAAGCTGCTATCAAAGAAGAGCAAGAACGTTTAGCTGCCGAACAATTAGCAAAAGAAGAAGCTGAAGCTGCTGCTAAGGCTCAAGCTGAGGCAGAAGCAGAAGCAAAAGCTAAAGCCGAAGCTGCTGCTAAAGCTCAAGCCGAGGCTGAAGCAAAAGCTAAGGCTGAAGCTGAGGCTACGGCAAAAGCTAAAGCCGAAGCAGAGGCTGCTGCCAAGGCTCAAGAAAGCAAGTTACCTCAATCCTATGTAGATGCTCGAAATGAAGCTTCCACAAAGGGTTCTGCTGTAACAGAAGAGAAAAATATTTTATCTCAACCAATGGAACCACCATTACAAGCTGATTCTTCTGCAAAAATTAGCCTTGCATTCGATGCGAAAAATTATGAGTCCATGTCTACTACTGTAGATAATAAGGAAATCAAATATCGTGCCTTCGAATATATCCCTTACGTGGCTAATCCTATCGATATCGATCAACAGTACATGAATATCTATGTACCAGAAGAATACTTTAATAATGGCACTGTAAATGGTTACAATACACAAACAGCCCCTATCTTCATGCCAAATGCAGTAGGTGGTTACATGCCAAGCCAAGCTATGACACCTAAAGTTGAGAATGGCAAACCTAACAGTGTTCTTTACGCATTATCTCGTGGTTATGTAGTAGCTTCCCCAGCTACACGTGGTCGTACAAACAAAGCATCCGATGGCAACTTCATCGGTAAAGCTCCAGCTGTAATCGTTGACTTACAAGCTGCCACAGCATACTTACATGCTAACGACTCCACAATGCCAGGTAATGCAAACCGCATTATCACAAATGGTACAAGTGCTGGTGGTGCCGTATCCTTGTTACAAGGTGCTGCTGGTAATAACTCCGACTTCCAACCATATTTACAAGCATTAGGTGCTGCTACAGCAGCTACGAATGTATATGCAGTTTCTGCCTATGCACCTATTACAAACCTTGATGCGGCTGATATGGCGTATGAATGGAGCTATAAAGGTATTACTTCTTTCAATAAAGTAACAATGGGCCAAGGTGAATTGCCTCAAGCCAATGTAGGTGGTAACACAGCACCTCCACAACGCACAATGCAACGTGTGAACTTGAATGCTGATGATGTAGCATACTCCAACTTACTTAGTGAACACTTCCCTGAATATGTAAATAATTTACAATTGCGTGATGCTATGGGGCGTGTATTGAAACTAGATAAAAATGGCAATGGTACTTTCAAAAATTATGTGAAAGCTTTCATCATTGATGCGGCTAACAAAGCACAAGCTAAAGGTACTGATTTATCTAAACATACATACCTTGTACGCGATAATAAAACAGGCGCGATTAAAGACATTAACTGGGAAGCTTACAACCAATTTGTAAGCCGTTCTAAAGCACCAGGTGCATTCGACTCCCGTTCTAATGACTCTGGCGAAAATAGTCTATTCGGTACAAGTACTACAGATAATAATCACTTTACAATTACTGCTGCATTACACGATACAACACCTAACCAAGATGTATACGTAGAAAATGCGAAAATCGTTACTATGATGAACCCAATGAACTATCTCGGTTCTCCAGCAGCGACAAATGCACGCTACTATCGTATCCGCTATGGCACAGCTGACAGTAATACATCCGTTGCTATTCCATTGATCGTAGGTGCACGTGCTCAAAACCTTGGGTACAACGTAGATATGTCAACACCATTTGGTGTAGATCATTCTGGCGATTACGATTTAGATGAATTATTCAACTGGATGGACAATATCGTTAAAAACGGTAGATAATCAAAATTAAATACATACCATAACAAGAAAGGAGCTACCTAGTAGCTCCTTTTTCTTATAGAAAATTATAAGTAAACAAGAAAAAGCCCCTCTAACGAGGGGCTTCATTATATTAGGAGAAAGTAAATTATCTGCTTTCACTAATCATATTTTATTATACTTCAGGGAATAAAGCTGTAGACAAGTAGCGTTCGCCTGTATCAGGAAGAATTACTACAATGTTTTTACCTTTATTTTCAGGGCGTTTAGCCAATTCTTGAGCAGCCCAAAGAGCAGCACCAGAGGAAATACCAACTAGGATACCTTCTGTATGACCAAATGCTTGAGATGTAGCAAATGCATCATCGTTAGTTACTTGGATTACTTCATCATAGATGGAAGTATCTAACGTATCTGGAATAAAGCCAGCGCCTAAGCCTTGGATTTTATGAGGGCCTGGTTTACCATTGGACAATACTGGGGAATCAGTTGGTTCAACAGCTACAACTTTTACGCCAGGGTTTTGTTCTTTTAAATAACGACCTGCACCAGTCAAAGTACCGCCTGTACCAACACCAGCTACATAGATATCTACTGTACCATCAGTATCTTGCCAGATTTCAGGACCAGTTGTTTTGTAATGAATTGCTGGGTTTGCTTGATTTACGAATTGGCCTGCTTCGATCGCACCAGCAGTAGCTGTTACGATTTCTTTAGCTTTTGCAATGGCACCTTTCATACCAAGAGAACCATCAGTTAATACGAGTTGAGCACCATAACCGAGCATCAATTTACGACGTTCGATGGACATTGTTTCAGGCATTACGATAACTACTTTATAACCAAGAGCAGCACCAACAGCGGACAAGCCGATACCAGTGTTACCGGATGTTGCTTCTACGATTGTACCACCTGGTTGTAATTCACCAGATTCAACAGCCGCTTGAATGATAGCAGCAGCGATACGGTCTTTTACAGAGCCGCCTGGATTGAAGTATTCCAATTTAGCGAAGATATTAGCGTCTGCACCATATTTTTTGCCAAAACGTGTAGCTGCCAATAAAGGTGTTTTACCAATTAATTCAACGAAAGATTTTGCAATATTAGACATAATAG
>CABSJA010000026.1 GCA_902477915.1 uncultured Veillonella sp. | reverse complement strand
TTGCAGAATTAGAAAAGATTTCTCACCGTCCATATACAGATGGCTTTGCAGAAGGCCGTCCTGACGAAACTGCTCAAAACTATGGTAAATCTACAAATACGCAAAGCCATGATTTCATCGGTTTAGTTTTGGGTTATAACGAAGAAGAAAAATACGTTGATCTTGAACAACGTAATAACTTTAAGGTAGGCGATAAAGTAGAATTCTGCCAACCTAAGGGTGAGCTTGTTGAGACTGTAATTGAAAAAATGACAGATGAAGATGGTAACCCAATCGATGTAGCACCACATGCTCAAATGAAAGTGCGCATTTACATGGATACACCACTTGAACCGTACTCCATGATGCGTCGTGAGTGCAAACCTAAAGCGGAGTAATTATGCGTGGTACACCATTAGAACCGAGTAAATCTATCGGTGCATTTCCCGATGTACCAGATCTAGAGACCTCTGGGGAAGAGGCGTATGTGTTCTTTCATCTTGAGCCGAAGCATACAAACTATATCAATCGCATCATTGAAGGCTATGAATATTTAGGGGTTATGACCTCTATAGATGTAAATGGACGATGTATGCTAAGGTGCACACCTTCAACACGGCCATTGGCTATCGAAGTATTAAATAGCTTATCTGATTATGTCACTATAGAGAAATGAGAGTATATCTATGAAACAATCTATTTTGAAACGTGCATTATTAACAGCTTGCCTTAGTGTATCTATGGCAGGCGTAGCTATGGCGGGTCCAGTAGGTCCTGTTGTCATTCCTCAAGCGGGGGATGTAGTAGTCATCAATCATGGTCCTGATATGACCTTCACTGGTAATATCAACTTTGATGTAGAAAGCCAAACTAATAACAACTTACAAATTGGCTCCTCTGTGATCCCTAATGTAGTATATGGTGCTGCTTTCAATAAAACGGGTGCTCCAGATAACATTATCCCAGCTCAAACTTACGTGTATGTAGGTACAAAGGATGGAGCAAATGCTTTCACAGAAGCTAGCGATGCAGACAAAAAAGGGGCTAACTGGAATGTAGAAACGTTGAAGAAAACTAAGTCCGGCGATGTACAATTGGCAAGCCGTGGCATTCCTGAAAAGCCATTGGCAAACCAAGTAGCTACTATTAAAGACTCTATTATGCTTAGCGCCGTAGACCTCAGTACAACAGAGGTAGGTCGCAATAGCAAGGGCGTTTTATATATGACGGTTCCTAAGGAGTTGAAATTAACTGCTGATACAGGTATTCCTGAAGACGTACGCGAAACAATGCCAGCTATGTTCCGTGGTAAAATGGGTGATTCCCTCATGGTGAACCTTATGCCTCTAAATGATGATGAAAAACAACAATTAGCGGCAAATCCTCATAATGCTAATGCAATCGTATTCAACCGTGGCATGAGTATGGCTAAAATGATTGGTTCCTCTGCACGTACAAGCAAAGTGTATACATACATGAAGGACCATTATTTGAACCTCGTTATCGTAGCAAAAGATTACGACGATAATGGTGCTCGTGGTAGCGGTGTTATGATGGTATCTAAACAAGATAACTCTAATGATGTACTCTTAACACTTTACAAAGGCCCAGATCTTTCTAATAGCAAATTGGAAAAAGTAATTGGTGCCATGTTGTCTACAAACTTCAAACGCTAATAGATCTAACAAAATCTTCAAAGTTTAATAGATCTTACAAAACGGCTCGGTATATTCGGGCCGTTTTCTTTTTGTTTTAGGAGATAAGGGCGTTATGTTGAATTTATAGAATTTATGAAATTTACTATTGAACCGTATTGAATTTTTTAATTCCCTGTGATACTATAATCTAGTAAAAGTTATGCAAAGGACATGATTCTCATATCCCTGTGTACCAGAGAGAGGCAGATGCTGGAAATGCCTTACACATATATTAGAGTTACCCCCTTTAAACTGATTTGTCGAACCTAAGTAGGCAAATACGGCCGCCACCGTTATCGGGCTTAATGAAGTGAATTAACTATACACATATATTCGTATAGGTAGTTAACTAGGGTGGAACCGCGAATGATCTTCGTCCCTTGTTTTGTAGGGATAGAGGGTCTTTTTTTATTACAAAAATCCAGTCTATCCTAGATAATAAATTGGAGGAAAGAAAAATGGCAGATGTAAAAATCATTTTACCTGATGGTAGTGCAAAGGAATACGCTGCTGGCACTACTCTTGGGGAAGCAGTAAAACAACTATCTAACAGCTTGGCTAAAAAAGTACTAGCTGCAAACGTAAATGGCGAATTAACAGACCTTCGCGAAGAACTCGTTGATGGTTCTGAAGTAGCATTCTTAACATTCGAAGAAGATGGTGGAAAACATACTTTGCGCCACACAGCTTCTCATATCTTGGCTCAAGCAGTTAAACGCTTATGGCCTGAAGCTAAATTAGCTATCGGCCCTGCAATCGATAAAGGTTTCTACTATGATATCGATATGGAACATACTTTGACTCCTGAAGATTTGGGTAAAATCGAAAAGGAAATGAGCCGTATTGTAAAAGAAAATTTACCGATTACTAAATCCGTTATGCCTCGTCAAGAAGCTATCGAGTTCTTCAAATCTAAAAACGAAGACTACAAGGTAGAATTGATTGAAGATCTTCCTGAAGATGCTGTTATCTCTTGCTATGCGCAAGGTGACTTCATCGATCTTTGTGCAGGTCCTCACGTAGCATCCACTGGTAAGGTGAAAGCTTTCAAATTACAAAGCATTGCAGGTGCATACTGGCGCGGCGATGAAAAGAACAAAATGTTGCAACGTATTTACGGTACAGCATTTGAAAAGAAAGAAGAACTTGATGCATACCTTCACTTGCTTGAAGAAGCAGCTAAACGTGACCATCGTAAACTTGGTAAAGAACTTGGCTTGTTCGTTATCAAAGAAGAAGGTCCTGGCTTCCCATTCTTCTTACCAAAAGGTATGGCACTTCGCAACGAATTGGAAAACTTCTGGCGTGAAGTTCATCATGAATTTGACTATGAAGAAATTCGTACACCAATCATCTTAAATAAACAATTGTGGGAAACATCTGGTCACTGGTTCCATTACCGTGAAAATATGTACACTACAATTATTGATGATGAAGAATATGCAATTAAACCTATGAACTGCCCAGGCGGTATCTTGGTTTACCAAAACGAAATGCACTCCTACCGTGACTTCCCATTGCGTTATGCTGAACTTGGTTTAGTTCACCGTCATGAATTGTCCGGTGCTTTACACGGCTTATTCCGTGTACGTGCGTTCACACAAGACGATGCTCACGTATTCATGTTGCCAGATCAAATGCAATCTGAATTGATGAAAGTTATCGAATTGTTCGACCGTATTTATAGCCAATTCGGCTTGAAATACCATGTAGAATTATCTACTAAACCAGACAATGCAATGGGTGATGATGCAATCTGGGAAGCAGCTACAGAAGCATTGCGTAATGCTATCGAAGCCAAAGGTATTCCTTACGTAATCAACCCTGGCGACGGTGCTTTCTATGGTCCTAAACTTGACTACCATATCGAAGACTCCTTAGGTCGTACATGGCAATGTGGTACTATCCAATTGGATATGAACTTGCCTGAACGTTTCCAAATTGAATATGTTGGTGAAGATGGTCAAAAACATCGTCCTATCATGATTCACCGTGCATGCTTCGGTTCCATGGAACGTTTCATCGGTATCTTAACTGAACACTATGCAGGTGCATTCCCAACTTGGATGGCTCCTGTACAAGTTAAAATCTTGCCTATCTCTGAAAAACATGTTGAATATGCTAAAGAATTGGCAAAACAAATGCACCATGACTATGTACGTGTAGAAGTAGATGATCGTAGCGAAAAAATCGGCTATAAAATCCGCCAAGCACAAATGGCAAAAGTTCCTTACATGCTTGTTGTGGGGGACAAAGAAGTTGAAGAAGGTACAGTTAACGTTCGTAAACACGGTGGTGACGAATTAGGTTCCGTACCATTTGAAGAATTCTTCAATTCCATCAAAATTGAAATTAAAGAACGTAACTAAATATTTAGCCCCCATATACTAAAGCCTTTCATTAGACTTAAGTCTAGGAGTTGGCCATTTGTATATTGGGGGCTATCTCTTTAATTGTTACCTGTGAGTAGCGAAAGGAAATAGTATGAAAGAAGTAAATTCATATGGCTGGAAAGCCGTTATTGGTTCCTCCATTGGTTATGCTATGGATGGTTTTGATCTCTTGATTTTAGGCTTTATGCTAACCTTAATTTCTGGAGATTTAGGATTAACTACAGGTCAAGCTGGTTCTCTTGTGACGTGGACCTTGGTAGGTGCCGTACTAGGTGGCTTTATCTTTGGTACCTTGTCAGATAAGTTTGGTCGCGTTCGCGTATTGACTTGGACTATCGTACTTTTTGCCGTTTTTACAGGTCTTTGTGCCTTTGCTCAAGGTTATTGGGATCTTCTTATTTACCGTACAATCGCTGGTATTGGTTTAGGTGGTGAATTTGGGATTGGCATGGCTTTAGCTGCTGAAGCTTGGCCTGCTAAACACCGTGCAAAAGCAACAAGTTATGTTGCTCTTGGTTGGCAATTAGGCGTATTAGCGGCCGCTTTGTTAACACCGTTACTCATTCCTATTATTGGGTGGCGTGGGATGTTTATGGTTGGCATTATTCCAGCACTAGTTGCTTGGGTATTCCGTGCGAAACTACATGAACCAGAAATCTTTGTACAAAGTAAAGAAGATAAAGAGCATTCACATACAAACTCCTTCAAGTTATTAGTAAAAGATGTAAGAACAACAAAGACATCTATTGGTGTTGCTATTTTAACATCAGTTCAAAACTTTGGTTATTATGGTATTATGATTTGGTTACCTAATTTCTTAAGTAAGCAATTAGGTTTCTCCCTTACAAAATCCGGTTTATGGACAGCTGTTACTGTATGTGGCATGATGGTTGGTATTTGGCTATTTGGTCGCTTGGCAGACAAAATCGGTCGTAAACCTACATTTATTCTATTTCAAGTATGTGCTGTAGCATCTATTTTGATTTACTCTCAACTATCTGATCCAACAGCGATGCTATTTGCTGGTGCTATCTTAGGTGCTGCTGTAAACGGTATGATGGGTGGTTATGGTGCCTTGATGGCAGAAGCCTACCCAACAACTGCCCGTGCAACGGCTCAAAACGTACTATTTAATATCGGTCGTGCTGTAGGCGGCTTTAGCCCAATGGTAGTAGGAATGATCATCTCTATGTACTCCTACCAAGTAGCAATTGCATTCCTAGCTATTATCTACGTACTTGATATTCTTGCAACCCTATTCTTGATCCCTGAACTTAAAGGTAAGGAATTAGAATAAGAAAACTAGTCAATAAACAAAACCAGTCAATAAGATTAATAAACAAAACTAGGCAATAAGGTTAATAAACAAAACTAGTAAATAAGATTAGTAAATAATTTAACTACATTAAGCGCTGTCTTCGGACGGCGCTTTTTTGTATCTGTATTTAAATTTGTAATTATATTTCTAGTAATTTGGAATAATACCGTTATTTTGCAGGAGTTTCATAAGCTTTGTCGAATACTATTTTGGCTATTCACATTTTGATGTAAAAACACAATGCAAGCTGCTGCTACCAGTTAAAAGTAATTTTGCTGAGTGGAGATATAAGCCATTTTAGAGATACTACCAGTTAAAAGTAATTTTGCTAAGCAGAGATATAAGTTGATTTAGAGATACTACCAGTTAAAAGTAATTCTGTTAAGTGGAGATATAAGCTGATTTAGAGATACTACCAGTTAAAAGTAATTTTGCTAAGTGGAGATATAAGCTGATTTAGAGATACTACCAGTTAAAAATAAATATTTTTAACTGGTAGTATCTGGAAAATAGGTTATGTATGGAAAAATTGTAAATGGTAAAGGAGTGAGTTTATTGGCGCGATTACGATTACGTGAGGTAAGTGAGAGTGAAGAAGGTTTTAATCGATTAGAGCGAGCTATGCGATATGGTAAACGGTTAAAGTTAGCCAAAAGGGTGCCTAGAGATGTATTTATGCCAGAGGATAAGAAGTTATGGTTTTTATTTGAGCGTATATATAGGGTGGTTCATGATAAAGAGGTAGCTGTATTAAGACGTTTTGGGTTGACACCGATGCAATATAATGTGTTGGAGTTTGTCTATGTTTCGTCGTGTAAACCAACATTGGGCTTTATAGTGGATGAGTTACGAGTGTCGTATGGAAATTTATTTGCAGTTGTAAAAAATTTAACAAAGAAAGGTTTATTGACTTGTAGCGTGTGTTCAACTGATAGACGATCTAAAAGTCTCGGTTTGACTTATGAAGGAAAGCTTTTATTTGAAGAAGTACAAGTTGTGCATGATAAAGTATTAGGTAATATGTTTTCAGCTATACGCAAAAATAAGAAGAGTGATATTAAATCTGATCTAACATTTATACTTAGACATTTCAGTCCAGAAAAAATAGAGTAAGAAATAGAGTAAGTATTGAAGTAAGCGATAGAGTGAGTGAGCATAATAGATAAAGTGGGGATATGGAGTAAGTTAACCAGTTAAAACAAAAAATCCTACAATTTCCGTTGGTAAGAAATTGTAGGATTTTGATGGTTTGTTAGTTAGTTTTAAGCGATGCCAATCCAGTGCCAGTATGTTAGTGCAAATACGAGCATCATAACATAGCCGATGATTGTCAATGGAATGCCTGTAGTCATAAATGTTTTTACATCGAATGTGTCTGTACCGTAAGCCACCATACCTTGTGGTGAGTTTACTGGTAATACAAGACCGAAGCAGATCGCATATTGCATAAGCATGGTTACGCCGATTGGGTTAAGACCTTCTGCATTGTGACCTACTACGATGGATATAACGATAGGAATCATAGCAGAGGAGAGGGCTGTGGCAGATGCAAAGCCTAGATGTATGACAATGAGGAAGGCCGCCATTACAGCAATTAAGATAAATACACTAGCACTTTCAAGTGAGAATGCATTTACGAATACTTGAGCAAGCCAAGTGGCTGCCTTTGTTTTCAGTAATACAGAGCCAAGGCCGATACCAGCACCAAACATAACGATGGAACCCCAGTCGATGTTTGGCTGTGCAAATTTCCAGTCCATAATACCAATTTTAGGGAAGAAGAACAATGCGATAGCCACGATTGTTGTAGTTGTTGTGTCGATAGAATGGAGCTTACCACCGGTAGCCCACAATGCAAGTAGTCCAATCGAGATACATAATAGTTTCTTTTCATCAGTGCTCATAGGACCGATTTCTTGGCGCATTTTAGTGAGTTGTACATCACCACCTACAAGTTCTTTGAACTCCGGCTTAATTAATGCTTGAGTTAAGAAGTAGGCAATGATAACCATAACAATAGAGAATGGAGCCGCTGCGGTAAGCCAATCTATCCAGCTAATAGATGTATTCATCTGAGTTTGTATAAAGCCTACAGCCACAAGATTTTGTGCGGCCGCCGTTTGAATCATAATATTCCAGAACGTATCGGCCTGTACGGCGCCTACCATGAGTAGAGCTGCTACACGGCTTTTACGTTCAATACCCAAATTTTCAACAATACCGATGATAATCGGTGCTAAGCAAGCAATACGAGCCGTTGCACTTGGTACGAAGAAGGCGAGGATAAGTCCTGTAATAATAACACCTAAATAAATACGGCTTACCTTAGTACCAACGCTAGACAATACTAACATGGCAATACGACGATCGAGACCTGTTTTGCGCATAGCTACAGAGATAAACATGGCAGCGCCTACAAGAATCATAGCCGGTGAAGAATAACCAGAAATGATAAGCTTTAAGGCATTGGCGGTACCCATAGCCTTGGCAGGTGCTTCAGGATTTGGTGAAAAACCTAATAATAAGGCCGTAAGCGCTGTAATCATAGTGGCACTCACTGGATAGGAAACGGCTGACGTCATCCATAGGATGATAGCAAAGGCGAGAACCCCAATCATACGATGACCACCGGTAGATAATGTTTCTGGTGTAGGCAATAATAAAATGCCACCTAAAACAATGAAGGATAAAATAAGTCCAATATTTTGAGCAGTTGTACGCGCCTTTTGTGGAGGGGCAGTGGTTGTTACACTCATAATAAAACTCCTTTCTATTTGTGTAATACCTATTACTATATAATACCAAATAAGGTGAACTATATAAGTTAGACTATGCTATAAGGCACACAATATTGACTAGATTATGCTATAAGGCACACTATATAAGATAGTCTATGCTATGAATATTATTGTATCGTACTTTCTATAGAATTTGTTATTTAAATTATAAGAATATTGTATACATAAAGGGGGATAGGTGTCAGTAAGTATACCTATATACAGAAATTCTAATGTCTGTTATACTATAAGAGTTGTGATAACAAATTTATTGTTGAAAGCTCAATATTTTTTGTTGACTTTCACCAGTCGATTTGTTATTATAATTAAGTAATTTATGAAGCAGAGGCCATCCGCCACTCACCTAATACCATGAAGTATGAGGTTAATATAGAGAACTCTATTCGGATGGTGTTTGCCGTCCGTTTTTTTTATTCTCTTGGAGGTGAACGCTATTAGCAAGGATACACCACGCATTAATGAAGAAATTCGTGCTCGTGAACTTCGTGTCGTAGGTCCTGAAAACGAACAAATCGGCATTATGTCTGCCCGTGAGGCGTTGGCATTGGCTGAAGAAAAGCATCTTGATCTTGTGGAAATTGCACCTAACGCTAAACCACCGGTAGCTCGCATTATGAACTACGGTAAATATCGTTATGAACAACAAAAACGCGAGAAAGAAGCGAAAAAGAAACAAAAAATCGTAACTTTAAAAGAAGTTAAGTTACGTCCACATATTGAAGACCATGACTTTTACGTAAAAATGAAAAATGCATCCAAATTCTTGGCTGAAGGTAACAAAGTAAAAGTAACTATCATGTTCCGCGGTCGTGAACTTTCACACCCTGAACTAGGCATGGCAGTGTTGACACGTTTCGCTGAAGAACTCAAAGAAACAGCGTCTATTGAAAAAGCAGCTAAATTAGAAGGTCGTAACATGACCATGATTTTAGTAAGTAAATAAGGTATTGGGAGGATTATAATTATGCCAAAAATTAAAACTCGTCGCGCAGCGGCTAAACGTTTCGCAGTAACTGGTACTGGTGAATTCAAGCGTGCAAAAGCTTTCAAAAGCCACATTCTTGAGAAAAAATCTCCAGCTCGTAAACGTAATTTACGTAAAGCTACATTGGTTGCAAAAGCTGACCACAAACGCGTAGCTAAATGCTTACCATACGCTTAATCGTTAACTATTAGATCGATATATCGTAATTTAGGAGGAATATACAATGGCAAGAGTGAAAAAGGGCGTTACAGCTCATGCACGTCATAAAAAGATTTTAAAATTAGCTAAAGGTTACCGCGGTACACGTTCCCGTTTGTTCAAAAAAGCTAATGAAACAGTAATGAAAGCGTTGTACTACGCTCGTCGTGACCGTCGTGCGAAAAAACGCGAATTCCGTCAATTGTGGATCGCTCGTATTAACGCAGCGGCTCGCATCAATGGCACAACTTACAGCCGTTTCATCGCTGGTTTGACTAAAGCAGGCGTTGAAGTTAACCGTAAAATGTTGGCTGACTTGGCAGTTAACGATGCAGCAGCATTCGCTAAACTTGTTGAAGTAGCTAAAAACGCTTAATAGCATAACAATACAGATTAAGGACTCTCTTTGGAGGGTCCTTTTTTGTATGTTGAAAGTATGATATAGTGAACATACCATCGTGTTGTGTAAAAGCGGGAGAATAGAGGAGGAGTAGGTAATGGAACAGTTATTTTATTTGTTGATACCGTTAGGACTTTGGTTGTTCTATTTAGGTATTAAATATACGATTCGCTTTGGTAGAGCTAAGATGCTCTATGAGATGCCCTATGTAAATAAAGAAGGCACCTTTACTTTAGAGCGTGCAGGAACATATGGAGTATGGCTTAGTGGAAAAATGTTTACAAAGGCGCCTATTGGCGAATTTGGGTTTAACTTAGTTGATGAAACAACGGGAAGGACAATTCCTTTATTTCTATCTATTATGCGTGCCCGGGTTAATAGTTTTACTCACTCAAGAATGGAACTATATACATTTGATGCGGGTCCAGGCACCTATAGACTGTCCATTACAGAAGATCCTTTTGTACTAGATACAGTAATGAAAAAAGTAGGCGATAAGGTGATTAAAGGAGCGGTTGATTATAATCAATTTACTATACAAATCTATACACATACTTCCTTTGTTTTAAGGTTTATATCAATTTGGATGATTGCACTTGGACTTATTATTGCTGTATTAGGCGGAGTTCTTCCTAACACTTTAGTGTGAAATAGTAGATAGTTTTGGCTATTTTATATAATGAATAAATTATCAGAAAAGTGAAATACCGAAAGAGGAGTTTTATCATAGCTTGTAGAACTAACACAATAATGAACCTATTTGAAGGTGTTTGTTAAAAGGAGACATTATTATGGGAATGTTGAAAAAGCTTTGTATGACTTCTATGTTAGGTGTTATGATTGCTGTGCCTACGTATGCAACTGTTGTTACAGGTAGTCAATCCGATGTAAACATGGAATTAAAATATCCATTGGTATATACCAATAATATGTTTGCACAAAAAGCAATTAATACAGACATTGCTAACTATGTTTTATATGCGAAATCAGTTTATTACGATCAACATGCGTACCAAGTAAAGCAAAATTATAAAGTTACCTATGAAGATGCTCAAGTAGTATCTATCTTGTTAACTACATATCAATATCATGCTGGTGCCGCACATGGAATGTATAACACTAAAGGCTTAGTATATAACAAGATAACTGGCCAAAGAATTCCGCTATATAACTATGTAAAAATTGCTAATCCACAACAAATAGAACGAGGCATTAATTCTGGTATATTGCGCTTCTACCGTGAAGATCATAAAAAAGCAGACCTACTACCTAACTGGAATGTAGAATACGTTTCTGATAACTACTACTTAAAAGGTAAAGGCGCTATCGGTCTTGTATACCAACCATATGAATTAGGGCCATACTCTTATGGGAATACATTCGTTGAATTCTCACCAAAAGCCATTGAATACTTTAACAGAATGAACTCCTGATAAAAGTATGTTGCCATATTAATCCTAACTTTATTTTGATGAATTAAATAGTATTCTTGTAATATACGACAAAAGCCTATAGTACATTTTTAGTACTATAGGCTTCTGTCATGTCTAATATATTATCTTCTATATCCGCCGCATCCTCTTGTATTTGAGTTTGAGCCACAATAGCTTTGGCTAGTATTGTTACAAGCAGTGTTGTTATTACAGTTGTATTGTGTGTTTGTATTACAAGTGTATTGAGTATCTGTATTACAATTATATTGAGCATTGGTATTGCAATTTGCTTGTGATCCATTACATACATAATCATAAGCAAATCCAGTAGATACAGCAGCAGTCACGGTCAACAATGTCATGACAATTATACGTTTTGTAAATTTCATAGATATCATCTCCTTGTTCCTATACATATATTATACTACTATGAGTCAAATAAAATATGATATTCTATATATAATATTGGAGAGACATTATGTGAAAGGATGAGAGTTTATGATGAAACGTGCGTTAATGGCTGCACTATGTTTTAGTTTTGTGACATTAGGTAGCCAAGCAATTGATATTAATATACCCGGTGCAGATCCTACAATTTCAAAGGATGTGTATCAAAACTATCGGAAGGTAGATACGACCGCGAAGAAAATGGAAGCCGATGTGGGCGATAGGGTGAGGGCAAAATATGCAAATAATATGCCTAAAAAATGGACGATAGATGAATTGGTATATTTAACGCAAGAATTAAATCATTCAGTTAACTTCTCATCTTCTGTTTTTATTCTTAAAGATAATGGAGCTAATCTAAAATTTACTTTTCCTGAGGGGACTCAGTTTGGTAAAACCATTAAGGGAGACCCATTAACTACAGAGATTAAGCACGGAAACTTTCTTTTGATTGATGGAAATCTAAATTATAACATTCGCAAAGAAAATCAAAGCACACCTACAGGTAATTCATTTTCCTATCCGACTGTTAAAAATGCAACATGGGAGATTAGCCCCACAAAAACTGGTTCATTAGAGGGAGCTATTAATTTTAAAGTTAAGGCAGAGCCTTCGGTATCGTATCGGATTGCTTTTGATTTGACTAAAAAGAAAGAAGTGGAGCTGTTAAAAACACATGATCAAGAGTATGTATATAAACAGCTCATGTCTCCTTTGGTTAATTATGTGTTGCCGTCTATTGAGCCAGCTAAGCAATTACTTTCAAAAACTAAACCTATCACAATTAATGGATTTACATTCCAAACGTTGAAATCTAGTGATTTAACGTATAACGGTCCTGATAATGATGCTATTTACATTTATGATGGTAAAAGCTATCGTGAAGGCATTATGGTACGAGAATTACAGGCAGAAGAATTAGCTAAACCACATACAATAAATGCTAAATTGATACAATACTTTGCTATGTATAAGCCTTACTCTGGGTATAGACCTATTCAATATGCAACCGTTTGGAATGATGCTACTCCGGCTATTTATATGGAAGTAGAACGATCCACATCAAAAATGTATATTCAATCGTTATATGATGATAAGTATTTATATACGCACTTTATCATGACAGATTTAGATTATAAAGTACCATCAAAAGACTTGCGTGATGTGGTCCAGTATGTAGATAATGCTAATGATAAAGACAAATACTCAAAAAGTTTAGCAGGTATGTCAGCTGTACCAAAAGGTGTATTTGATATGACTTTATTTCCCAAAAAGCAGTAAATAATTATGAAACGTAATGACCTCATTAAATATCTACAACAAGAATACATCTGTGATATCGATCATCCATGGGAAAAATATCCTGACTATGTAGTAATCCGACGTAGAGATAATCAAAAATGGTTTGCTGGTATCTTTACTATTACAGGGCATAAAGTAGGTTTAGATACAAATGAACCTATGGATGTGGTCAACCTAAAATTTGAACCTGATTTAATTCCTACCCTAATTCGTGAAAGCGGAATTTACCCTGCGTATCATATGAATAAACAACACTGGATCTCGGTGGATATAGAACGATATGAAGATGCTGAAAAATTTAAAATGCTGGTGGATATGAGCTATCAATTGGTGGGGCATAAGTAGCCAAAGTTGTTAACAGTTACTATTTTAATATCTTTCTTATCTTCTGAAAGTATATGACAAAAGCCTATAGTACATTTTTAGTACTATAGGCTTTTATCGTATTTACCATATTATCTTCTCTATCTGCCACATCCTCTAGCATTAAAGTTTGGACTGCAATAGTTTTGGTTGTCATTGTTTCATGGTGCATAGTTAAGATTGTTATTGCAGTTGTAGTGTGTGTTAGTATTGTAATTGTACTGAGAATTATTGCATAAATAATCGTAAGAAAATCCTGTAGATACAGAAGTAGTAACAGCAAAAGCAGTTATGATGAGTATACATTTGGTGAATTTTATATGTATTATCTCCTTAATTTTATACTTATATTGTACTACCATAAGTCAAGTCAAATATGATTTTTAGCATATAATATTAAGTTCGAATGGAATGTTAGATGTGTAGAAAAATACACATATTATATTATAAAATAAAATATATAATTTTTATTAAAATGAATCGTTTTATTACATTTTGAGGTAAGATGATATGTTTAGTTGGTATAAGTATAGAAATAAAGTTAGACGTGCTAATCTCTTATATAAAAGAAATAGAATATTTAGACAGAATTTTCTAAAATATAAAAAATATTATAAAGGTTTATCTGAAGCAAAACGTATTATAGAGCTTGATTTAATTGAGCATAATGAAAAAAATTTTGCATTATTTTATCAGATTCTATTTATGATTATTGGTGCCTTTATAACTTTATTTATTCCATTTCAGATCAATACATTAAGATCTGGAAATAATGCAGATCTTTATGGTTGGATTATAGTAACTATGGTATCAGTGTCTTTATTTTCAACATTTTTCTTATTTATAGCCTTATTATTTTTGTCTGCACATTATAAGTATTACTTAAGTGTTTATGTAGTATTTTTTATTGTATGGCTTTTAACTTTATTTTCTCCGATATTTGACCAGTATGTTATGTTTCATTTAGTTCTTAGTATAATTACTTTTATTACTTTACTGGGATTAGCTTGGTGGTATTTAGGTTTTGAAAAAGAAGTGTTATTAGCTCGTAAGTTAGCAATAAATTTAGGTCATACACGTTGTATATAACTTAATTTCTAAATTTTTAGATGTTAGTAATACAGTAATATAATAAGAATAACTTTAAAAATTAGATGAAAGATAATATAATTATTGTATATATATAACAGTTATAAAGGAGTTCATATGCAATTACTAACAGTGGATATTAGCGAAGAAGGGATTGCTAATGATTCTGGAACATTGTTGACAATTTTACTAAAAGACCGGACTACAAATAAAAATATTGTATGGGCTTCTCCTTCTTACGAAGGTATGGGGAAGCCTTTTTGTGCTGACCAGCCTATTAAAAAAAATCTAATTGTAGGTCCTTATGATTCCATTATTCAACCACGTGTTGAAAAGAATAAACGAAATCAAGAGATACGTACACGTAAACGTGGTGAAGTATTTACTCCACCCTGGCTTGTTGATAAGCAGGTATCTATTGTAATGAATGAAATCGGGGATATTTCTTTTGAAAGCTTTATTGCTTTACGTTGGTTAGAGCTTGCCTGCGGGGAGGCCCCATATATTGTAACTCGTTATGATTCTGTTTCTGGTGATATTATTCCTGTTGATAAGCGTGTTGGTTTTTTAGACCGGAAATTGCAAAGAATCGCGGAAGAATCAACTACTGAGAAAGAGTTTATTAAATGGTCTAAAATAGCTTATGAATCAAGTTATGGCTATGAGCTGCAAGGTGATTCATTAGTATTGGCTCGTGAAAACTTATTATTATCATTCTGCGAACATTATGATTGTAAATTTGGTAAATTACCGACTATGAAGGTAATCAAACAAATAGCAAATATTATTTCCTATAATATATTTCAAATGAATGGGTTAACTAAGCAGACCCCATATTCAAGGGATTCAAAGAATAATATTCAACTTAATCTATTTGATGAAGTAAATGATCAAGAGAAAAAAGGCGATATGTTTACACTTGTCAAAGATTGGGAAAATAAAGTGTTAGTATCTGTAGATTCAATTTCAAAGGGAGATGAAATGATGAAATTTGATGTGGTAATTGGGAATCCACCGTATCAGGAAGAAACTGAAGGTACAAGTGATAAACCTATTTATAATTATATGATGGATGCTGCAGAAGAGGTTGCTGATAAAGTTTGCTTGATTACACCTGCAAGATTCTTATTTGATGCAGGTAAGACACCAAAAGCTTGGAATCGTAAGAAACTTAATGACCCTCATTTTAAAGTAAGTTATTATGAACAAGACTCATCTAAAATTTTTTCTAACACAGATATTAAAGGTGGTGTAGCTATAACGTATAGGGATAATAATAAAGATTTTGGTGTAATAGGTACATTTACGGCTTTTAATGAGTTAAATAGTATTCATCAAAAGGTATATAAATCAAAAGACTTTATGACGTTTAGTGCATTAGTTGTTGCTCCTGAAAGCTATAAACTAACTGATAAATTACATCAAGATTATCCTAATGCCGAATTACAATTAAGTAAGGGTCATAAATATGATGTGACTACGAATATATTTGATAAATTACCTCAAATTTTCAAAATAGAATTATCAGCTGATGAGTTGAAAACAGATTTTATTAAAATTATTGGTCGTGAGAATAACTTGCGTAGTGAAAAATGGGTCCGTAAAGATTACATTAATGGGCCGGATAATTTATATGGGTATAAAGTTATTTTACCGAAGTCCAATGGATCAGGGGCTATAGGAGAAGTACTTTCTACTCCCCTAATCGGGGAACCCCTAATCGGGGAACCCCTAATCGGGCATACTCAAACATTTATTTCAGTTGGTAATTTTTCAACATACGAAGAGGCAGTTGCTTGTTTAAAATATATAAAGACTAAATTCGCTAGAACTATGCTAGGTATTTTAAAGATTACTCAACATAATCCTAAAGCAACTTGGAATTTTGTTCCTAATCAAGATTTTACTCCTTATTCAGATATTGATTGGTCTCAGTCCATCGAAAACATAGACAAACAATTGTACAAAAAATATAATCTTTCACAAGATGAAATAAATTTCATTGAATCAAAAGTGAGGGCTATGGACTAATGGGGACAGAGATTAAAACAGGGAAGGTTGTAGAACCTAAAATCTATGCATATACTACACCACAAGTTACTACTAATGATGGATGGATTAAGATTGGGTACACAGAACGGGATGTGGAGACTCGAATTCGTGAGCAAACTCATACGGCAGCTATTAAAACAGAAATTTTATGGGATCATTTAGCTGAATATGTAGATGGACCAGATAAAGGTATCAATTTTAAAGACCATGATTTTCATGGCTTCTTAAAGTTTCATGATATAGAACGTAGACCAAAAACAGAATGGTTTTACTTTAATGGTACGCCAGAGAAATCAGAAAGTTTATTTAATAAGTTTATTCGTCATGATATATCTGGTTATCAACCGGGTAAAAGTCAAGAGTATACTCTACGCCGAGAGCAAGCCGAAGCTGTAAATAAAACATTAACTTATTTTAAAAATCATGAGAATAGTGAGTTTTTGTGGAATGCAAAGCCACGATTTGGTAAGACATTGTCTGCTTATGATTTAGTTAAGCAATTAGATGTAACCAATGTATTAGTACTTACCAATCGTCCGGCTGTTGCCAATTCTTGGTATGATGACTTTGAACAATTTATTGCTGGTAATACAAAATATAAGTTTGTTAGTAGTACAGATTCATTAAAAGATCGTCCATCTATGAGTAGAGATGAGTTTATAACATATCTTGGTGAAGATGAAGACG
Organism: uncultured Veillonella sp.; assembly: GCA_902477915.1. GTDB lineage: Bacteria > Bacillota > Negativicutes > Veillonellales > Veillonellaceae > Veillonella. Next base: position 6,845 of record CABSJA010000026.1, on the reverse strand, counting down.
CTAAGCAAATTGCGTTTATCAGTTTACAAGATTTGAAAGGATCTAAATTCTTTGGTGGTGAATATAATAAGTTAAAATGGGTTGCTGATTTACATTGGGACTTAGTAATCATAGATGAAGCTCATGAAGCTGTTGATACTCGTAAGTCAGATTTTGCTTTCAATAATATTCATAGAAAATGGACATTACATCTATCTGGTACACCTTTTAAATCCATTGCTAAAGGTCAATTTAGTGACGACCAGATTTATAATTGGTCATATGCAGATGAACAACAAGCAAAGCACAATTGGGATGCTACTAATGAAAGTGAAAATCCATATGAAGCATTACCTCAACTAAATATGTTTACCTATCAAATGTCCAAAATGGTTTTAGATGTCATTAATGATGGTGTAACTGTTAATGGTGAAAACTATGACTATGCATTTGATTTAAATGAATTCTTTGCTACTAATGAAAGTGGTGAATTTATTCATAGAGAAGCTGTTGAAGCATGGTTAAACACTTTAACTAATGCTAAAAATGAAAAGTATCCATTTTCTACAAAGGAATTACGTAATGAATTAAAACATACATTCTGGATTTTAGATCGTGTAAATTCAGCTAAAGCGTTAAAGAAGTTATTGGAAAACCATCCAACCTTTGAAAATTATGGTATTGTATTGGCTGCTGGCTCTGGTAATGCTTATGAATCTGATGAAGGAACGGAAAATGTTAGATCTTTGGCTGCTGTTCGTAAGGCAATTAAAGAGCATGATAAAACAATTACACTTTCTGTGGGGCAATTAACAACTGGCGTGACAGTTCCTGAGTGGACCGGCGTTATTATGCTATGTAATATGAAATCGCCAGCTCAATATATGCAAGCCGCATTTAGAGCGCAGAATCCATATTCCTGGATAGAAAATGGTAAGTATTACCGAAAAGAACGAGCCTATGTATTTGATTTTGCACCTGAGCGAACATTAATTATTTATGATAAGTTTGCTAATGACTTATCAATTGCTACTGCTGCTGGTCATGGGACGACTGATGCTCGAAAAGAAAATATAGGTGAGTTGCTAAATTTCTTCCCTGTTATTGCTGAGGATTCTTCAGGACGAATGGTAGAGATTGATGCGGCTCAAGTGATGACAATTCCTAAGCAAATAAAGGCTCAAGAAGTTGTTAAACGTGGCTTTATGTCTAATCTTTTGTTTGATAATATTGCTGGTATCTTTAGAGCTACTCAAACTGTTTTAGATATTCTAAGTGAATTGCCTGAAGCCTCTCAAGGTAAAGTTACTTTTGGGGCCGATGAAATAGATATCGTCGATGTTGAGTTAGATGATGATGATAATCCAATTGTTCCAGATGAAATCGTTATTAATAGGCAAGAGGTTTTATTTGGCGATAAATTACGAAGTTCAATTACTACTATTGAAGAAACGATACGCAATGAGGACTTAAAACCAACCTTGGAGGAAATGCTTAGTCGAGTAACGGCTCCTGTTATTACACCGATTGTTCGAGAAATGCAAGATACGTATGGCTTAAAAAATCGTGCAGCACAACGAATTGAAAAAGATATTAAAGAAGCAATTAAAACTGTAGTTGAAGAAAACGAAAGCGCCCAAAAGGTTGCTATTGCTCATAAAGAAGAAGAATATAAGGCCAAAATTGAATCAGCTACGACTATAGAAGAGAAAGAAGCAGTTGAAGCAGAACGAGAAGAAGTTATTGTTGCTCTTGAAAATGAATTTAAAGAAAAGTTTACTAATGATATCGCTAGTACATTACAAAATCTACCTAAAGAGATTATTAAACGACAAGAGGTTGAAGCGCTGCAAAATCGTATGAGTAGTGATGAAGAGAAAATTCGTGGTCATTTGCGTGGGTTTGCTCGAACAATTCCAAGCTTCCTTATGGCTTATGGAGATGAAAATCTCACATTAGAAAACTTTGATACCTATGTAGATCAAGATGTATTCCATGAAGTTACTGGTATTACTTTAGATCAATTTAAATACCTACGTGATGGCGGAGAAGGCTTTACTGGTCATTTATTTGATGCTCCAACATTTAATGAAGCAATTCTTGAATTCCTCCGTAAAAAAGCAGAGCTTGCCAACTACTTTGAAGAGAATAAAGAAGATATTTTTGACTACATTCCACCTCAACAAACAAATCAAATCTTTACACCTAAAAAAGTAGTAAAACGTATGGTAGATGAATTAGAAAAAGAAAATCCTAATATTTTTGATGATTCAACCAAAACTTATATTGATCTATATATGAAGTCTGGATTATATATTGCGGAACTGATTAAACGTTTATATAACAATGAATCTATGAAACAACAATTTCCAGATGATGCAGCACGATTAAAACATATTCTTGAAAATCAAGTTTATGGATTTGCACCATCTGCTATCATTTATCGCATTGCTACAAACTTTATTTTTGGACCAATTAGTGATGATGTAAGTAGAAAGAATTTTGTGCAGGAAGATACCATAATTTATGTTAAGTCAGGTCAGATTAAAGCGCTAATCGATAAATATTGGTCTTAACTATATTGCTTTTATGAAACTTAAGAAATACATAATATAGTTAATTTTTTAAGTTAAAAGGAGGTTAACGAATGAGTGTAGAAAATAGAAAAATCGACTTTTATTCATTTTCTTTTCAAGAATATAAAAATAAAGAGAGTATTGATTTTTGGGATGAAAAAAAATTTGATTTGATTTTAAAGTATATAGAATCTCTTCCTATGATTGAGCGATTAGTTAAAGATGAAAAGTCAAAAAAATCATATTATTTGTCAGATATAGTACATAGTGATACGTCTATTAGATGTCTCAAATTCAAATCTTGTAAATTTGGTCATTGCCCACCAATTATGGATAGCGATACTGCCAATGAACGTCCAACAGATAAGCGTATGAATGAAGGTGAACAAGAGAATACACATTTAGCTATCAGGCTCGATGATTGTGAAGGATTTGTCGCACTAGAATCAAGAAAATCAGGTATTTCTATGGGAACCATCGTACGATATTTTAATGCTATGATGAAAGCGTATTTTAGTAAAAATCCTAAAAAGGGGAATCCAGACTATTCATTATCTCTTTTTTATTCAGTTGTTCCTATTAAAAACTTTGATAAAGCATTAGAAGATATGACAAAACTAAAAATTGCAGATATATATATTGATAAAAATTTTATCGGAAGTGAGTTGAGTAATATAGTACCTGATGATGATCCATTTATAAAGAATGATTTGATTCTTACACTCAAATCTGAACGAGGTGAAAATATTTTAGTGAGGACTGTAAAACGGCTCTATAGCAGCCTAGCTAATACGTCAGGAGGTATATCTAGAATTCGTATTCATGGTACTAATACTTCTGGAGCAAAACAGATTTTGGATTCTGATCTAATAAGAAAAACTCAAAATATTGAAGCTAAATTAAATGCGAATGGATTAATATCAACTGAATCTATATTTAGCAAATTGATTGATATTTTAAGGACTTCATGATGGGAAAATATATATATGGAGAATGGTTACGACCAATAGCTCATTATCTAATTACTTTAAAATGTAATGAAATAAGCTATGAAATATGTATTCCGTTTGTTACTGCAAGTATTGCATCTATTTTCTATTATTCATTTGATTTTGTAATCTTAGCCTTATTAAAATTAAGAGATTTATTACCTGCTTCACTATCAATTTTAATTGGATTCACAATTATGTGTATTACAATTCTAGTCACTAGTAATTCAGGTACTATTGATTTTATAAGGCATGAATACTGTGATGAACGTATTATAGGTCATAAAAAGATTACAATATATAGATGGTTATTGATTTTGTTTGCACACTCGTTATTAATGGAATTGATAACACTTATATTGGTCTTTTTATCAGCTTTTATTATTCCTTTAATAAACTCAATTGGTATAGGGATAATATTATTATTTTTGGAAACTTTTCTTTTATCTCATATATTGCTTTTAATGATTAGAGCTATGACAAATTTATATTTTCTATTTCGTATTGAGGATAAAAAATAAAGGAATAATCATATAAGGTAATAAAACGGCAGTGTAATATATTTTGTGTAAACTGTTCTCAAATAATTGAAAAGAGAATCAATCTTCTTTATGATTAAGTTACTAAGTAAAATCGCAGAAAGAAGGTTGATTCTCTTTGTTTAATGGTAATATAATCTCAGTTGGTACCTCAGATAATCATTCAATTTTTATGGATTTATTTCGTAATGAACTCGAAACGATGTTTAGTACGCTATTATTAGCTGAATTAACTGAGTTTTTATCCTATGACAAATACAATGTTTGTGGCTATAATACGGGTAATTCTCGAAATGGATATTATGAGTGTTCTTTGTATACTATTTTCAGTAATATTACCATCAAAATACCTTGAGATTGATTGAGGCAATTTCAGAATAATTTATTTACACCGTACAATCAAAATTTTGGTAGTCTTGAAGAAATGATTATACAGTTATATCAAAAAGGTATCACTACACGTGAAATAGCTGCTATTATAAAAAAAATATATGGTTGCTATTATTCGCCACAAACTATTTCTAATATTACTCAAGTCGCTACAGAAGAAGTGGATGTTACTTTCATCACTGTTAAACGTGTAACAGCTCAAAAGAGACTCTTCATGTTTTAATTGGAATTACACCATCAGGTGAGAAACATGTCATCGACTATGGCATATATCCTAATGAAAGCACTTTAGCATACAAAAAACTATTAGATCATGCAAAACAAAGAAATCTAGAGGAAACTCTCCTTTTTGTCGGTGATGGTTTTAAAGGATTGCAACAAGCTTGTCAGGAAATATATCCAAGAGCACGTTTCCAACGTTGTTGGGTACATATAACTCGTATGGTACGTATGCTAACTAGAAAACATGATATAGCTCCAGTATTGACACAATTAAAGTTGGTTTATACTGCTAATACAACACAATTAGCTGAAGCAGCTTTGTATAACTTTTTAGAAACGTGGTCGTCTAAATAATAGAAAACAGGGAAAGAAATCATAAGATTTCTTTCCCTGTTTAGATATGATATAATTTATATCAAAGTGAGGCATAAATGGTTTCGACGCCAGACTTCGCTTCTAAAGTAAAATATTTGAAGAAACGGTCTGACTTCTATGTCGGGCCTTTTTTCATGCGTTCTCTCACCGCCAATCCTCGAGTTGATTAGCAAAGGCTGGACCCATTTAGAGGCCTCAAGTTCAATATAGTGCCGTCAATAATAAAAGTAAATAGATAAGAGGTTCCTAATAGTCACCTAGGTGACCAATAGGAACCTTTTTCGTTTTGTAATCGTATTCATAATTGTGGTCTTATTATGTTACAATACAGTTAAAATTACTATTTTGTGGAGAGCTGTATATGTTAAAACGATTATTATTAAGTGCTATTGCATTGAGTTCAATTTGTGTATCTTGTCATGCTATAGATGTAGACCTTCCTGGTGCAAACTCCAAAATACCTGAAGATGAGTATAAAGATTATGTATATCTTAGTCCTAAGATTGCATTGGAGCAAATTGCTAGTACACAGGCTATGATTAATCAAATTAAAGCTGATGGTACTTTTGAAAAATTAAAAGAATGGCGTAAGATATCTGATGATGCTGAATTGGAGAAAACGTTACGCCATGATTTTAAGCAGTTTATGACGCCAATAGATGGACAAACAGAAATAATAGAACATACAGAAAATAGTGGGATACAGTTCACAGTTCCATTTTCAAGTATATTTAAGATTCAAAATAGTGAACATAACTATACCTTAAAAGGTCTTACTGGCAGTACATATGTCGCTAGAGATTATAATGTTGTTGAAAAAGGTGGTTCTGAAAGAACATTTATTTATAAAAAATTAGATAATACAAAATATTGGAATCTAAACGTTACTAATTTGGATAAATCAAATCAAGGTACTATAGTAGGCATTACTTTTACAAGCAAAGATAATCCTAATACTAGTCATAGTATTGGTACGTATGTTGCAGGATCTGAATCAGAGTCAGAACGTAATATAAAAGCCAATAGAATTCTTGCAAATTATGTATTGCCTTCGGTACGTTCCTTGAATAGACTTAACGAATTTTCTACTATCACGATGTCGAAGAATTTACAGTATCGGATACTAAATGGTTCAACTCGTACAGAATCGACAGATAAGGACAGTATATATGGATCTAAATCTTATACTGTAATGCATAAAGGACCACATGGAGTAAATCAAGTCCTTCAGATGATTCCACTACATGATAAGCAACAGCATTTTTTATTGAATGCCAAACCAGATGATCCATATAACTTTGAGACCCATATTGAGTATATTAATTCTTTATATGGTCATACCTTAAATAAAGAGATTAGATTGTCTCGGATTAGTAAAAGCTTCGTCTGGTTTGATGGTATTCCGGGGTTATTATTGGATTATGAATTATCTAATGGAGAGGGTAGATTAGAATTTATAACACACGATAAAGACTATGAATATCGTCATATTGTTTTATATCGCGTAAATGGCTATTATACTTTGGAGCAACTAAAAAATATGTTGTTAGATGTAAAGTTGTTAAATACTGGAGATATGTATAATAGAGATATTGACTTATTTAATCTAAGATTAAAGTCTTAGCTTATCTTGAATTGCAATAAGTAATAAAATAGTAGAGCCTAATAAACATATATATGCCTATTTGGCGCACAATGATAACAGGGAAAGAAATAATACGATTTCTTTCCCTGTTTAGATATGATATAATTTATATCAAAGTGAGGCATAAATG
>CABSJA010000025.1 GCA_902477915.1 uncultured Veillonella sp. | reverse complement strand
AATACTTACGTCGTGAACTTAATCAAGTAGAAAAAGAATACTTAAAACAATTTGGACAAGACTCTTTGGACCGTGTCGTTCTTCACGATCCAGATACAAAGGATAAGCAAGAAGTACAAGATACCATTGATATCCTAAAAGAAGCTATGGCAAAAAATAAACCTCTAGAACAAGTTCCAGAAGATATGTGGAAACTTATTGAGTTTTAAAGTATGGCCATTAATCTAGAGCAAACTAGAGTTATTTATTTTATTAATACAGCACAATAAAAACAAAACTAAACTAAACTAAAGGCACATTGTTAAATGAATACTTTTCCTAATATAAGGAGAAAGTCAATAACAATGTGCCTTTATGTTATAGGTTGTAGAGTTCTGGTTTGCGATCTCTAAAGATGTTAATTTTGTTGCGAATGTCTTCGACTACAGCGAGGTCGATGTCTATGGAAGCAATGCCTTCGTTAGTGTCCATTTCGAGTAAGTTGGTACCCCATGGATCATAGACGGCAGAGTGACCTGTACTTTGAACGCGACCTACTGTACCACAGCCGTTTACGGCACAGACGAAGAGTTGGTTTTCTATGGCTCGTACTTCATTGAGTACTTGCCAATGACGTAAACGCATCGTAGGCCATTGAGCAGGCACAAATAATAATTCTGTGCCAGGCAATGCAGCCATTCTTACGAGCTCAGGAAAACGGATATCATAACAGATAACAGTACTGCAAGGTATTCCGTCTAGCTCGAAATGTGTAGTGTGAGTACCGCTAGCAAAGTATTTGTCTTCTTTGGCAGGGCTAAAGCCATGCATTTTAGAATATTCACCTACGAGGGTACCTTCACGGTTGTATGTATAAGATGTATTGAATACTAAATCATCTTTCGCCACAGCGACAGAGCCACCTACGATATTCACCTTGTGCTCTTTTGCAAAGGCGCTGAGCAATGATTTTGTTCTTTCTCCATTTCTGTCGGCAATCGTAATTAAATCATCTGATGGGTGAAAGCCTGTATTCCAAGTTTCAGGTAAAACAATAATATCAGGATTTTCTGTAAGTGATTGAGTGAGTAACTCTTGAACGCGATTGTAGTTGTATTCTACGTCATTTACGTGAACGTCCATTTGCAAGAGGGTTAAGCGTTTTTTCATGGTAAATCCTTTATCGATTAGAAGCGTATAATTTTAGAGAGTTGTATTATAATTAGAATATTAAAGCATTCCATTAGAGATTACAATATAATGTATTGTTAAAGGTGTTTTAGGGTATATATCTTTTTAGTTCCAGGTGTTTTAGATTATATATCTCTTTAGGTTATAAATCATCTGTTTTAGCTATACGTATATGGGAGAGTTTTTACTATTCTTCATAGAAATGTTATAATATTCTGTATATAATTGTGTTCTGATAGAGGAGGACCTATGAAACGGATTCCGTTAGTAACACTATTGGTTGTGGCCTTGGCAATGCTTGTGGCAGGTTGTGGATTGCTTTCACAAAAAACAGAGCCTATTAGTTCAGCGCCACCAGTAAAAGAAGTCAAAATGGTACATCCATCAGGTATTCCTGTTCTTATGTATCATAAAATTGGCGATGATAAGGATAATGATGCGGTTATTCGTGAGGATTTATTCAGAGAACAAATGAAGTTCCTCAAAGATAATGGTTATAATCCTTTAACGATGGATCAACTATATGATTATGTCGTAAATGGTGCAGCAGTGCCTGAAAAACCTGTTGTATTAACCTTTGATGACGGCTATGCAGATACGTATTCCATCGTATATCCAATCATGAAAGAATATGGTTTTGCAGCCACTGTGTTTATCAATCCTGGCGATGTAGGTACACGGTTAACTTGGGATCAAATTCGTGAAATGCATAAAAATGGTATTACCATTTCCAATCATGGATTCCAACATATCGAAATGGGCCAATTGTCTGAAGCTAAACAAATAGAAAATATTACAAAGGCTCAAGAAGCCCTTGCAAAAGAAGTGGGCATCAAGGATAATCCTTGGTTCTGCTATCCTTATGGAGATAAAAATGAATTCACCGATGCTGCTACCAAGAAAGCAGGCATCAAAATGAGTATGGCTATGAAATCTGGCTGGGCTCATACAGGTGATAATCCATATAACATATTGCGTGTTTGGGTTGGTAATGCTGTTGATATCAAACATTTTGAAGAACGCATTAGCACTGAACATTTCACTGATTTATAAGGAGAAATACATTGTTCAAAAAGAATTGGGTAAAGTTCATCATCATGGTGTTCTTATTTACCGTTGTAACCTCACCATTCGTGGTGCTCTTTGGACCATTTAATAATGTAAAGCGCGCCGTTATTGGTGCTATATTGCAATCTCGCCATCCTCATTATATTACATGGCTATTCAGTGAAGATGAATTGCAATCTATTTTGGGCACAGTTGGCGTTGTTAAAAGCCAAGATTTGTTCAAGTTTAATGCTCGTGAAGATAAGAGTTTAAACCTTGAAAAAATTCAGTCTGCTCGCTATGTAGGCTATATTCTTGAAATTCCAGATCCTCGTCGTATCGAAGTCGGTACAGCTGCTAATATTCAAGAAAAAGGCGATACTACAAGTAATATTGCGAAGATGAATAATGCGGTAGCTGCTATCAATGGCGGTGGTTTCCATGATCCAAATGGTACTGGTACAGGCCGTTTGCCTTATGGTTTTATTTTGCATGATGGTGAATATGTTATCGGTAAGGATGTAGGCCCTGACGAAGCGGTAGACTTCGTAGGTTTCTCTAAATCTGGCAACCTTATTGCAGGTAACTATGACAAAACACAACTTGGTGATATGAAAGCTATGGAAGGTATTACCTTTGGCCCACCTCTTATCGTAGATGGTAAGAAGATGATTACCGAAGGCGATGGTGGCTGGGGCGTAGGTCCACGTACTGCTATCGGTCAAAAGAAAGATGGTACAGTACTATTCCTCGTAATCGATGGTCGTCAACCAGGTTATTCTCTTGGCGCTACATTACGTGACGTACAAGATATTCTCTATGAAAAAGGTTGCTACATTGCAGCGAATTTAGATGGCGGTTCTAGTTCTACACTATACCTCAATGGTAAAGTAGTAAACAAACCAGCCGATTTGTTAGGGGAACGCATGATCCCAACGGCGTTTATCGTGAAATAGGAGGACACATGAAACCTTTTACGCGTGTACTGAGCGCCTTTGCGGTAGGTATTCTTCTGCAAGGTGGGGTATACCTATACCTTGATCAATATATGTTTGCACCGACTACAGATTTTAATGTAGCCGGCGCTTCTAAGGATGATACTAAAAACTTCCCTGATATTAAGGAAGGTACTAAGTATGTATCTTATGACCGTCAGTTCATGGCGGTTGTTACTGAAAGCTCTTTGAAAATTTATAAGGCTAATGAAAGCAAGCCTACAACGATTGATTTGAAGGGTCGCTCTATTAGTTACTTTAGTTGGATGCCTGACCGTAATTATGCCATCATGGGTCTATATGACTCTAGAGAGGTTGTTATGGCTCGTCTCAATGCGGATGATCCTGAACATGAAGTAGATACAAAACTTGAAGACTTGCCTCGTAATAGTAAAATCGTAGATGCTGCGTATTCTGAAGCGACGAATGTTGTGTACATGAAGGTAAAAGTTCAAGAAAACGCATATCGTATTTATCGTACTGATGCGAACTATGATACGCGTCGCGTTTATATGCAGGCTACGGATATTGGCCATATTGGCGTATTCTATGATGAAGATAGATTCTTCTATGATAACGTTAAAACTGGTGATATCTTCATGTTTAACGGCATTGAAGGTGGTTGGCGTGTAATTAATCCACCAGGACGTTTCCGTCTAATTGGCGTTGATATGGATAAAACTATCTATATTGCTCGCGTGGATGAAGATAATAATGCCCTAACTGTTTATACAGGTAAATTGGGTGTAGGCTTCAAACCAGTTTATAAATATAATCATCCTACTACATTCAATGAATTGACATTGTCCGATGTAAAAGACATTATCAAGAATGGTAGCGACGAAACTACAAAGGTGACAGAGGATGATACTTCATCTAAATCATCTAGTGATAGTAAAAAGAAATCTTAAGAAAAGGCCTTTATAATGATTCATTATAAAGGCTTTATTCCTATACTCGTTTGTACTATAAGGATATATATGAATATATTATTTGTACGACTCAGCTATATAGGGGATATACTACATGCCACACCTGCTGCGCGCTGGATTAAAGAGCATTATCCAGAGGCAAAGCTACATTGGATTGTAACACCTAGTATGGTAGAACTTTTACAGGGAAATCCCTATGTAGATGAAATCATTCCTTGGGAGCGGGATGAATATGAAGCACATTCTAAAAAACTACATATTCCAACGATGTGGCGCATGTGGTGGGAACTTAGAGATAAGTTAAAACCATACAAATTTGATGTGGCTGTCGATGTACAAGGGCGACTCATAACAGGGCTCGTTTTATTGGCATCAGGTGCACCCATTCGCCTTGGACTTGGTGGTACAAAAGAGCTGAATTGGATGTTTACTAACTACAAGGCAAAGCCGAGTACAGATCATGTCATTAAGCGTTATATAGAGGTTGCTAAATTACTGAATACAGCCGTTGCAGAGCATAGTGGATTAACTACATCTGCTGCTGTTATCACTGATGATGAAAAACCTTGCATAGTCAACGGTTCTAGTGGTAAACGGCTATACCACATGGATTTTTTTGTGCCCTCTAATTTGCGTGCTTGGGCAGAAAAACAGTGGGAATCAATTAATTATGATACATCCTTAAATCGCGGAGAGGTAGATAAGCCACTGCGCATAGGTCTTGTCCTAGGTACATCTTGGGCGACGAAAGAGTGGCCTCAAGAGAAATGGTATTCTCTCATTAAATCCCTTCAGTATAGAGCTAATTTTGTGTGCTTAGGCGGTCCAAAAGAGGCAATTCAATACAAACCGTTGATGGACTCCATAACGGCTGATGGCCTTGATAAAATTATGCTGAATATGTTGGGGAAAACCACACTTCAAGAGGTAGGTGCTTTAATTGAAAGTTGCGATGTAGTAGTGACTGCTGATACGGGGTCATTGCATATTGCACTAGCTTTAAATAAACCTGTTGTCGCGCTTTTTGGACCTACAGATCCTAAGCTGTGGGGGCCGTTGACGGGGAACTTTAAGGTTCTTGTTAATGATGAGTTAGATTGCTTAGGATGTCGTAAACGACGTTGTCCTAAGCCTGATCAATATTGTATGTCTGGTATTGAATCGGTACGCGTGAAAAAGGCAATTTTCGAATTAATAGGAGATAAATATGGCAAAGTTTAAAATTCAAAAAGGCTTATCCGATGCGGATATGATGAAAAACTTTAAAGATACTGAAAATTTTGAAGAAACAATGCTTGATAGAGAGCGTTCTGCTAAGAAACCTGTCGTACATCAAAGTCCAAAACAAAAGGAAGATGCATTCTATCGTGAATTCCTTACAGAGAAGGTAGAAACTTTAATTGGTAAAATGTTGCTCGATATTAAGATGGAATACTTCAAAGAAGGTGAGGGTGCATTCTCTATCCAAGTTAAACGAGATGGTAAAAATATCGTTCTTGAAACGGCACCAAAAAAGGTAAAACCTGAAAAATAATATAATAATAATTGCTTACTATAAGAACCTACCTATAAAAGGTAGGTTCTTTTGTATATTTATAAATCACAATAATACAGGTGCGTTATCAATAAAAGTGATGAGCTTATAAGCGTACCGATGATTATCGAAGTACTAGATTTATAAATACCGATATACTTTGGCGGATGGCCAATAATAACTAAAAATTATTGCGATATAAATTTTGGTTTCTCATTAAAAAGAGAAATTACAAAGAAATTAAATTGATTAAAAATACATGTTAAATCCTAGCTTCTTAGCACTTTATTGTGATTTCTATCACGAAAAAATCATAATTGAATACATGAAATCATGAGTAAATAGCATAATGTGGTTGTTGACAAAGAATTCTATAAGTAGTCTAATATAAGTATGTCTTAACGATTGCTTGAGTATTTGCTCGTGTGAGCAAGTGCTATAAAAATCGTAAAAAAATAGGTATGAGATAGTTATGTAGTGGATGTATAAAATTACATGCATAAACTATTTCGATTTGGAGGATTAACATGGCTAAAAAATTAAGAATCTGCGAAACCGTTCTTCGCGACGGTCATCAATCTATTTTGGCAACACGCATGCGTTACGAACAAATGGAACCAGTGCTTGGCCTTTTAGATGAAATTGGTTATGAAGCTCTTGAATGTTGGGGCGGCGCTACTTATGACAGCTGTCTTCGTTTTTTGAATGAAGATCCATGGGAACGCCTTCGTAAATTGAAATCCAATTTGAAAAACACTCCACTACAAATGTTACTTCGTGGCCAAAACTTGTTGGGCTACAAACACTACTCTGATGATGTAGTAGAAGCATTCTGTAATGCAGCTGTAAAAAATGGTATTGATCGTATCCGTATCTTCGACGCATTGAATGACCCTCGTAACATGGAAGCTGCTATTAAGTACTCCAAAAAAGCAGGCGCACACGTTCAATCCGCTATGGTATACACAATCTCCCCAGTTCATACAACTGAAAGCTTCTTGAAAGTAGCTGAAACATTGGTAGAAATGGGTACTGATTCCCTTTGTATCAAAGATATGTCCGGTTTGTTAGGACCTGCTGATGCATATGATTTGGTTTCCACATTCAAAAAACGTTTTGGCGAATTGCCAATCGACTTGCACAGCCATTTCACTTGCGGTCTTGCAAGCACTACATACTGGGAAGCTGCTAAAGCTGGCGTAGATATCATCGATACTGCTATCTCTCCATTCGCTCATGCAACTAGCCAACCAGCTACTGAAACTATGATCGAAATGTTCAAAGGCACTGAATGGGATCTTGGTCTTGACCTTGATAAATACATTCCATTAGTTGACCACTTCCGTAAAGTAAAACAACAAATCGCTGAAGAATTCAACTTGAAACCAGCTAGTGATGTAATCCCAGCTGTTCGTCGTTACCAAATTCCTGGCGGTATGTTGTCCAATACTCAAAACCAATTGAACGAAATGGGTATGGGCGATCGCTTCTTCGACGTTATGGATGAAATGCCACGCGTACGTGAAGACTTGGGTTACCCTCCATTGGTAACTCCAACATCCCAAATTGTTGGTACAATGGCTATGATGAACGTTATGATGGGTGACCGTTATAAAATGGTTCCTAACGAAGTTAAAGACCTTGTACGTGGTAAATACGGTGCATTGCCTGGTAAAATTTCTGACGAAATCCGTCACACTATCATCGGTGATGAAGAACCTATCACTTGCCGTCCAGCAGATCTTATCGAACCTGAATTGGAAGGTTACCGTCAAGATTTAGCTTCCAAAGGCTACAATGGTATCACTGACGAAGACGTATTGACTTACGCTATGTTCCCAGAAGTTGCTATTAACTTCTTCGATGCAAATCGTCGTTAATCCAAATATTAAAAGAGGATTCCTATGGAATCCTCTTTTTTTATGTATAATAAGGCAATTGAAATATATATGAGTAGGGGAACTGTTTTGATGTTAATAATATAAGGTATAAGAATTTATTTTTTACAGATATAGCATTTTTATATTTAGAGATTTTATAAAAAATATAGAGGCTATTGAATAGGGCTTTATAAAACTTTATGTTTAATGTACTAAAAATTACTTATAGTATGTTGATATAAGTTACCCGGATGCGTGTAAATTATATTAAAAACTTAAGAATAGTAGATAATAAAAGGCATACTGACTATATGTAATAACTGACAATTATAAACTAACAATGAAGAAAATATGAAAGTTAAATCACTTTTTTGAGCTTTTCACTTGCTTTAAGTATTAAAAATAGCGTAAACTATAAGAAGTATCTAATATTTATGATATTGAGGTAACCCTGTGAATTTACAAATACGGATTTGGATATCCAATGTTGTGCTCTTTGTAGTGCCTATTTTGATAGCAATTATCTTATTTTTGCTATACTTTACAGGTCTGCGCATATTGGCTAATGCCGGTTACTATTTGCGTATTGAGCAGGAACAACAGTTTAAAAGTGTCAGTCGAATCACTGAAACAATTACCTTTTATGGTTTAGAAAACAACTTAATAGATAGCTTAGTAAAGCCTAGCTATAGCTTACTCGATCCGAAGGAAGTATATGTAGAAGTATTAGATCAAGGTAATATGGTGTACAGCTATGGTAATCCTCAAATCTATAGTGCCTCTGCTATTGTTGGTCTTATTGATGTAAACCCTGAATTACAAGGTATCGTATATCAGTCCAATAATACTTTCGTATATGAAATGAGGAAATACGATGGGCGTCATGCTTACGTATATCATATTGCTATAAAGCGAGCTACTCATGGTAGTGACAGCTTGATGGAATCAGTTTCCTTCTATATTATTGTAGTGGCTATATTACTCTTTATTGTTACCTTCTTTGCTATTAACCGATTTGTTACACGCTTCATCATGATTCATGTTAAGAATATGACAAAATCGTTAGAAATGGCCAATCGTCAGATTGAAATGGAACAGGAACAACAAAAAGAGTTGTTAGCAGGGATATCCCATGATATCCGAACACCGTTAACAGCTATTAAAGCCTATGCAGAAGGTGTTCGCGATGGTATTGCACCAACAGAAGAGCAACAAAAACGCTACATGGGAATCATTTTGAAACGGGCTAATGATTTAGATTCTATGTTAGAGGAATTGTTCCTTATTACAACATTGAATTATAAGAAAGAGTCACGTCCATCTGAACGAATTGAACTCGGTCAATATGTACGTGATTTTGTTGAAGATCATTTGGCTCCTTATCAAACAAGAGGACTTGAAATCAAATTCCGTATAGCAGCTGAAAGTGCTTTTATTAATGCAAACCCACAATTGTTACAACGTGTTTTACAAAATGTGTTGAACAACAGTGCTAAGTATAAAATGGCCGATATTGGTCATTGTGTGATTGATGTAACTAGTGATGATGATTATGTATACTGTGTTATCAGTGATGATGGCCCAGGGGTACCACCAGAATCTCTAGAGCGTCTAATGCGCCCGTTCTACCGCGTAGATTCGTCTCGTACGAACCCGCAGGAAGGTAGTGGTCTTGGATTGTCGATTATTCGTCGAATTATGGAAATCTTTGAAGGCCGAGTTGTGATTGAAAATGTAAGACCACATGGTCTACGTGTTATATTAGAATTTCCTAAACAAGGAGAAGAATCATGAGTGAACATATCTTAATTATTGAAGACGATTTGGATATCGCCAATATTGAGCGTGATTATTTAATGGTGGCAGGTTATGATGTTACGATTATGACTAATGGTACCGAGGGTATTGAGGCTGCTTTAAATACTCCTGTAGACCTTATCATCCTTGATGTTATGTTGCCAGAAATGGACGGTTTTGAAGTTTGTCGCCAAATTCGTGACAAGGTTCGCGTACCAATTGTTATGGTAACGGCTCGTCTTGATGATATCGATAAAATCCGTGGTCTAGGTGTAGGCGCTGATGACTACATTGAAAAACCATTCTCTCCATCTGTATTGATTGCAAAAATCAAAGCTATGTTGGCGCAATATAAACGCTTAACAGAGCGTGATGCTATGGAAACTAATGCTATTCAATCCGGTGAAATTCGTCTTGATCCTAAGATGATGAAAGTTTGGGTAAACGAAAAAGAAGTTCACCTTAAAAAGAAAGAGTTCCAATTATTAGAATTTTTAATGCGTAACCGTGATATCGTATTTAGTAAAGAAGAATTATACTCTCGCGTATGGGGTCTTGACTCTTACGGTGATTATGCAACTGTAGCGGTTCATATCAACCGATTGCGTGAAGAAATTGAAGATAACCCATCCGATAGTAAACATATCATTACAGTGTGGGGCGTAGGTTATAAATTTGTTTGATAACTGAAATGCGTTTTCACTTTGCGCTCACGTTTTTGTTGGCTGTTGATAAAATATGAGTTTATAGAGAGTTATTATATAGATATAATCAAAGATTTAAAAATAGTTTATATACTTCCTTTGATAGTTTAGATATTCCATGTATACTTATTTAGGTAAGGCTGACGTTTGATTCTAGATAAGAAACAACTAAACTTCTCTCTCTTAATAAGTTCTCTCTCAACTTATCTAGATCACATATACTCTCTCTCAACAGTCCTTACACTCTCAAACTATATGCATAAAGGGCATTTGCTAGCGACGGCTAGTGAATGCCCTTTATGTTTTATATGATAGCTTTATATAGAGCTTTTTGTTCGTGTCATTTCTCTAACATTGAATTGTTCTTGAAAGATCGCTAGATACATATTATTTATAGAAATTAGATTTTTATTATAGATGTAATAAATTGTTATGTTGCATTGTAAAGTATTGCGTACTATAATAGGTTCATCAAAATCAATTTTATAAAATTGATTTTTGGTAAAAGTATGTATAATGCTATATTATATTGTTATTAAAGTGTTTATTTAATTACGATTAACACTTTCACTGATAATTAATATAGCCTTAAGAAGTGCTATAAGGAAATCATTAAGAAATGATATGAGGAGAAATGTATGAATTTTTCAAAATATAAGAAATCAATTATAGCCTGTGTGCTAGCCCTTGGTATTGGTGTAGGCGGTGGCTACTATTTCTTTGGTAGTCCTGTGACACATCAAACAACTGTGCGAGAACAAACAAAACAAAATAAACCGATTACAGATACACGTAATACGTATGTGGTACAAGCGGCTAAAGAATCTGGTCCAGCTGTAGTAGGTATTACTACACAAGTTTTCCAAAAGGATATTTTTAACCGTACCATCTATGCTGGAGAGGGTGTAGGCTCTGGCGTATTGATTGATAATGATGGACATATCGTAACAAATAATCACGTTGTAGCTGGTGCTAAAAATGGAGAGGTTACGGTATCTTTGTCTAATGGATCTACCGTCACAGGTACCGTTATCGGTACAGATGCTCAAACAGACTTAGCTGTTGTTAAAATTGATCCACCAAAGGATATTCAACCTATTAAAATTGGTGACTCTGATTCCTTGCAAGTAGGGGAACCGGCTATCGCCATTGGCAATCCTTTAGGTCTAGAGTTTAAAGGCTCTGTTACATCTGGTGTAATTAGTGCATTAGCACGAACTATCGATGATCAAGGTCAACGTTTCCCATTGATTCAAACAGATGCAGCTATTAATCCAGGTAACTCTGGTGGTGCTCTCATCAATGCAGATGGTGAATTAATCGGTATCAATAGTTCTAAGATCTCTAAAGAAGGCGTTGAAGGTATGGGCTTTGCCATTCCTATTAACTCTGCTATGACTGTTGTAGATTCTATTATTAAGAATGGTAAAGTTGTACGTCCTTATATTGGTGTATGGGCTGTAGATCGTCAAACAGCAGCACGTAACAATGTAAGTTATGAAGGCGAAGGCCTTCTCATTGTTCAACTTGATGCGAATGGTCCTGCAGCAAAGGCAGGTTTAGTAGAAGGGGATACAATTGCTCAAATTGATGGCAAGGATATTAGTACATTATTAGAATTAAAAGAGCAAATCGATGCTAAGAGCCCTGGCGATACAGTTTTGGTATCCTATACTCATAATGGTAAAATGAAGAGCACACAGCTTAAATTAGGCCAAGCATCTTCTAATTAGATACAGACTATTTAAGATACGTGAAGTCTCTTTATCCTAAATAGAAAATCCTCATCCTTTGGATGAGGATTTTTTGGTGTGAGATGATATTTGGGATGCATTTCAATATAAATAACTTGAAATTAGCATAAATTTTGAAAATATTTTTATCGCTATAAACCTAGAGTTTATCTAGTTTTATTAGGTATGAAAATAACAAAGATTGGTTTTGTAAAAATATATTTTTAACAAGGTACCTTGCAATACGAGGTACCTTGTGTTATTATGTATTTGTCAGTACATGATAGTGACCGTAAGAGAGCTTTCACATTGGCAGGCAAGCACAGCCTAAAGGGAGGAACTATGCAAGTTCAATTAAAAAAAGGTGTTATGGATATGCTTGTGCTAGCATTATTAACACAAAGTGATCGCTATGGATATGAAATCGTAAGCACCATTTCGGAGTATATTGAAATTTCGGAAGGAACGATATATCCATTATTTAATAGATTAAAGAAAGAAAAGTATGTTGAGACCTATTTGAAGGAGTCCTCTACAGGACCATCTCGAAAATATTATCATATCACGACTGATGGTCGTGCAGCATACAATAAGATGCGCCAAGAATGGGATGAATTTTCTGGTGTAATCAACATCCTGTTGAAAGGAGTCGACTATAATGAACAAAAATAGCTTTTTAGAAGCACTGCGCAATATATTCAAAAAGGCCCATGTTGCTGATGTAGAAAGTATTATCGAGGTTTATGAAGAGCATTTTGCAGTAGGTTATGAAAGAGGACTTACGGATAGCGAAATCATTAAATCTTTGGGCACTCCAGAGGAAATCTATGCATCTTATGTAGATGCAGGCATTATTACAGATACATTAGGCCAAGATGGTGGTGAAAGTAAATCTGTTAATATGCAAGAAATCTATGCTAGATTTGATGATTACAAAGAACGTTTATTGCCACAATTACCAGGAATGGCTAAAAAAGCATCTAAAACATTGTTATCTATTGGAAGTGCTTTGTCATATATCGTAGGAGTTTTACTATTTATCATTACACCAGCTATCCTATATTTACTTGGAAGCTCATGGCAACCGTTTGAGAATGTAACGGCATTTCCTGCATTATCATTAGTAACTTTAGTTGCACTTGGTGGTGTAGGTCTCTTTGGGGGCCTTACATGTATCTTTGTTGGTGTTGAACTTCGTGGGGTACGCGAACGTTATTTCAGCAATGTGGATTAAGGAGGACCTATGAGACGAATTATAATTGCTGCCATTCTAACTGTAATCAGTGCTGTAGGGGTAGGTACATCCTTTGCTGTAAATGATTTACCAAATTTTGGTGAATGGATGAAAACTAATGAACAACAGTTTAGAAAACCACATAGACATGATGGTTCTAATATGCATATGGACCAACATATGATGGATGGAAATAATCAAATGATGCCTCAAGATGGTATGGGGCCAAATAATGGTCAACATATGTACCAAAATTGTCAAAACCAAATGATGGATGGTATGGGGCCAAATAATGGCCAGCATATGCACCAAAATGGTCAAATGCCTCCGCAAGGTCAAATGCCAATGCAAGGCCAACCACCTCAACAAAGTAATGGTAATGCACCACAACAACAAAGTGATCAAGGTGCACCACAAACTACACAAAACTAACCATACTTTATGAGTCTCTTTCTCTCATAAAATAATAGAGAACGTGGTCATGAAAGTGCATTCATGGCCACCATAGAGGCACACACTCTATGTGATACATTCGTATCAGAATCTCTCTCTTACACACAATAACTACACACAAACAAAAAGAGCTCCTCAGTGAAGGAGCTCTTTTTGTATCTGTTTATAAATGTTGATTATATTTGATAGACTAGGAAGATTTTTATTAATCTAGATATGTAAAAGAAAAGACCTATGCATATGCATAGGTCTTTAGTCATTTTATTTGATGTGTTTGGAACCGCGTTCTGTCATAGCTACGCCGTCTTTGCAAAGAGGGCATTCTTCAGGTTTGTATGTAGGAACTTCAAGGTTAAGTAAGGCTTGTACTTTTTCGTGAGGTACGCCGAATTCTGCTTTACCGCCAGAACGGTTAACAAGAAGGCCTACACCTACGATTTCACCACCGGATTGGTTTACAACATTTACTACTTCTTGTACAGAACCACCAGTAGTTACGATGTCTTCAACGATAAGTACGCGTGTACCTGGTTCGATTTTGAAGCCGCGGCGCAATGTCATAACACCTTTTTCACGTTCTGTGAAGATAGCGCGTGTGCCAAGAGCTTTACCTACTTCGTGAGCTAGTAAGATACCACCAGTCATAGGTCCGATAACAAGTTCTACATTTTGATCGCGGAAGCGTTCAGCCAATTCTTTACAAAGTTTTTCAGTATATTTTGGGTGTTGCAATACATTGAATTTTTCAACGTACATTGGGCTGTGGAGTCCAGATGTCAAAAGAAAGTGACCTTCTAAAATAGCTTGAGTGTCGATAAGTAATTGTTTTACTTCTTGTTCTGTCATCATTTGGATACATTCTCCATTTCTTCAATAATTAAACGAACTGCTTCACGAGGATTTTCAGCCTGTGTAATAGGGCGGCCAATAACGAGGCGAGATGCGCCATCTTGTAATGCACTAGCAGGTGTAGCAATACGTTTTTGGTCATCTGTTGCTGCAAAGGATGGGCGGATACCAGGTGTTACGATGAGGAAATCATCACCACATGCTTCGCGAATCATCTTAGCTTCTAACGCGGAACATACAACGCCATCCATGCCACATTCTTTAGCGAGCTTCGCTAGACGAATAACTTGGTCGGAAATCGGTAATTGACCACCAGTTGCAGTCCAAGCTTCATCATCAAAGCTAGTTAATACAGTGATTGCCAATAATTTTGTACGTTCAACACCCAATTGTTCAGCTGTTTCACGAGCCGCTTTTACAGCGGCTTTCATCATAACTGGACCGCCTTGACCATGCATAGTGATCAAGTTAGCACCTAAACGTGTTAGGGAAGATACGCCATGTGCTACTGTATTAGGAATATCATGCAATTTCAAATCAAGAAATACTTGTTTGTTTTGCTCTTGTAAATAGCGAACTGTTTGCTCTCCTTCGGCGTAGAATAGCTCCATGCCGACCTTGTAAAAGCTAACCGCATCACCAAGGGCTGTTACGGTTTCTTTCATCGCATCCATAGTGGATACATCAAGGGCAACGATTAATCTGTCATCTGCCATCTTGCAACCTCCATACTACATATATATCTAAATAATTTTCACATACAGAGGGCCTATCTGTCAATTAAATTTGATGTGAAAGAGGTGACTAATAGTCACCGTTGAATAGTAGATTATAGAGTGTTTCATGCTATAATAAATGGAGAAAATGAATATAATTCTTATATATAAATTAAAAAACATATAGATTTGAAAGGAGTCCTATGTTAGATTTTGTTGCATTAGACTTTGAAACAGCTAATAAATTTAAAAATAGTGCATGCTCCTTGGCGGTTATTACCGTAAAGGATGGACAGATTACCAAAAAGGCGTACAGCCTTATAAAACCACCGTTCATGAGTTTTGATGATGAATGTATTGAAATTCATGGCATTCAGCCAAAGGATGTTATCCATGAGAAAACCTTTGATCAATTGTGGAATGCTATCTACGAAAATCATTTAAAAGGCAATATCATGGTAGCTCACAACGCAAAATTCGATATGAATGTATTGCGTGCTACACTGGATTACTATAAAATTCCTTGGCCAGAGCTAGATTATGCATGTACTGTAAAACTTTCACGTGCAGTATGGCCAGATTTAGTAAACCATAAGCTAAATACAATGGCTGCATACATCGGGGTTGAGTTTAAACATCACTACGCATTGGATGATGCAGAAACATGTGCTAAGGTTGTGTTAGAGGCGGCTAAGGCTAAGGGCGTTAATAGCTTGCCAGATTTGTTGAAGGCTACAGGTGTACCACTAGAACCATTTATTGATGACAAAAATCGCGCTGCTCAAGAGGCTTTGCATAAAGAACCTGAGCCAGAGCAAATGTCGTTCTTTTAGTAAGGAGAGACACTATGTTAGGTAAAGAATTATTATCTTATGTGGATCACACACTATTACGTCCTACAGCTACATGGGATGATATTAAAGAAATTTGTGACGCCGGCGTAGTCTATAAAAC
This sequence comes from uncultured Veillonella sp., assembly GCA_902477915.1. Lineage (GTDB taxonomy): Bacteria > Bacillota > Negativicutes > Veillonellales > Veillonellaceae > Veillonella. The sequence goes on along the minus strand of CABSJA010000025.1, from coordinate 8,508 downwards.
AGCATCTGTTTGTATTCCCCCAGATTTTGTGGCCTCTGCCCATGAAGCGTATCCAGATCTTAATGTTTGCACTGTTATTGGGTTCCCTTTAGGCTATGAAACGACTGAAGTAAAGGTAGCTGAAACAAAACAAGCCCTTTCGGAAGGGGCCTCTGAAATTGATATGGTTATTAACCTAGGTAATGTAAAACAAGGGGACTTTGATGCAGTTACCGGTGAAATTAAAGCTCTTAAAGCAGCCTGTGGAGATAAAATCTTAAAGGTTATTATAGAAACTTGTTACCTTACTGATTCTGAAAAGGTAGCTCTCTGTAAATGCATTACAGATGGTGGTGCCGACTATATCAAAACATCTACAGGTTTTGGTAGCAGTGGTGCTAGCCTTGAAGATATTCAACTCTTTAAGAAACACATTGGCCCTAATGTAAAAATTAAGGCTGCCGGTGGCATTCGTTCTATTTCTGATATGAAAGCTTATATTGCAGAAGGTTGTAGCCGTATTGGCGCCAGTGCAGCAGTAGAACTACTTAAAGATCATTTAGACGAAGAAGTGTAATAGAAAACCACCTAGGCAGTGCTTAGGTGGTTTCTTAGAATGGCGGTATAACCATGCGCATGTATGATATTATTCTAAAAAAACGTTCCAATTTACCATTAATAGATGAGGAAATTCGCTTTGTCATCTCTGGCTATGTGAATGGGGAAATTCCCGACTATCAAGTGAGTGCTTTGTTGATGACCATTGTATTTAATGGGATGAATGCTTGTGAACTAGGGACATTGACATTAGCGATGGCACAATCGGGTCATATGGTAGATTTATCCAATATTGATGGGATAACAGTAGATAAGCATAGTACCGGTGGTGTAGGGGATAAGACAACTCTTATCATAGGACCTTTGGTAGCTGCTTGTGGCGGCAAGGTGGCGAAAATGTCAGGCCGTGGTTTAGGGCATACAGGTGGCACTATCGACAAGATGGAGTCCATACCAAATCTAAAGGTGTCATTGGACCAAGAGACATTTATTAATCAAGTCAATACAATAGGTCTTGCCGTCATCGGTCAGTCCGAAGGACTAGCACCAGCAGACAAGAAGCTATATGCTTTGCGTGATGTAACTGGCACCGTAGATAGTATCCCTCTAATTGCATCCTCTGTAATGAGTAAAAAATTAGCCTCTGGGGCACAAGCCATTTTGCTGGATGTAAAGGTTGGTAGTGGGGCCTTTATGAAAACCATAGACGATGCTCGCGCATTGGCGAAAGCTATGGTAGATATTGGAACGGAAAATGGCCGCTCTGTTAAGGCTGTTTTAACTGATATGGACCGACCACTAGGCCACGCCATTGGTAATGCCTTGGAAATTCGTGAGGTTATTGACACCTTGAAAGGTCATGGCCCAGAGGATTTAACTCATGAATGTCTTATCATGGCAGCCCATATGCTTGTGTTGAGCCAAATTTGTGATTATGAAACTGCTCTCAGTCGCGTACAAGAGGCCCTTAATTCGGGAGCCGCTCTTGAACGATTGCGCATGATGATCGATGCTCAAGGTGGAAATAGTCGTGTTCTTGATGATGAAAGTTTACTAGCCATCGGGAAATTCACTTATGATGTTACAGCGCCTCAAGACGGTTACATTACACACATGAATACAGAACAATGTGGTATTGCATCTGTTATGCTCGGGGCTGGTCGTACCGTTAAGGATGGTCCTATCGATTATAGTGCAGGCATCGTAATGCACAAGAAAACAGGTGATGATGTTAGGGCGGGTGAAAGCATAGCTACCTTATATGCTTCTCATGAAAGTTTGCTCGTAAATGCGGCTAAAACATACTTAGAGGCAATTACTTTTGGTGAAACAGCACCAGTGGTAGTAGATACGATTCTTGATATGGTGGAATGAGGATATCCATATGATAGAAAAGGAAACTGATATGACGGAACAGGAAATTCAAAAGCTTATTGATCGTGCCATAGTAGCGCGTGAGAAAACCTATAGCCCGTATTCTCATTTTGGAGTGGGTGCAGCCCTTCTGTGTGAAGATGGGGCAATCTATGAAGGTTGTAATATAGAAAATGCATCTTATGGTTTAACTAACTGTGCAGAACGAACTGCTATATTTAAAGCTGTATCAGAAGGGCATACAAAATTTAAGACCCTTGCCGTAGTTGCTGATACGGAAGGGCCTTGTGCACCATGTGGTGCCTGTCGCCAAGTAATTTCTGAATTTGACATACCACAGATTATCTTGGCTAATCTAAAAGGAAATTATAAAGTTGTTAGTCTTGATGCGTTATTACCATGTAGATTTGGTGCTGAAAGCTTATAGAAAAAAAGAGACCACATATGTGGTCTCTTTCACTTTATACCTTAGAATGCAGGAACAACTGCACCTTTGTATTTTTCTTCAATGAATTTTTTGATTTCAGGGCTATGAAGAGCTTCCATCAATTTTTTGATGCGAGGATCGCTTTCATTGCCTTTAAGTACAGTTACGATATTTACGTAAGGGGAATCTTTAGATTCGATTGCCAATGCATCTTTACTAGGGTTAAGACCTGCATTTAATGCATAGTTTGTGTTGATAGCTGCTAAAGCTACATCGTCAAGAGAACGAGGTATTTGAGCTGCTTCTAATTCAACAAATTGGTAACCATTAGGGTTGGAAGTGATATCTTGAATTGTAGACAAGATATTGCTGGAGTCTTTCAATGTGATAAGACCTTCTTTTTGCAATAACAATAATGCACGACCACCGTTTGTAGGGTCGTTAGGGATAGCGATTTTAGCGCCTTTAGGAAGATCTTTTAAATCTTTAATTTGATGGGAGTATAAGCCCATTGGCTCAAGGTGAACACCACCAGCGGATACTAGTGGAAGGTTGTGAGCTTTTGCGAATTCATCCATGTAAGGTACATGTTGGAAGAAGTTTGCATCGATTTCTTTATCACCCAAAGCAATGTTTGGTGTGTTGTAATCAGTGAATTCAGTGATTTGTAAATCAATACCATCTTTTGCCAAGATAGGTTTAACTTGTTCCAAAATTTCTGCGTGAGGTACTGCTGTAGCACCAATTTTTAATACTTGTTTACCGTTGTTAGCAGCTTGTTTGTTATTGTCATTACCGCAACCAGCGATCAATAAAGCACCGCCAAGGATTACAGTAGCTGCTAATGCTAAAAATTTTCTCATTAGACACACTCCTTTTACAATCATTTCATATAAAATATTACATTTATAGTACTAAATTATTTCCTATCTATCAAGAAGGAATTATTGTAGGTTCTCCATAACTTTAAGCTATGGACCCTTATTTACCTATGATAAGTCCAATGGACCACATGATTTGGTAAATCATTGCAGCCCCTGCAGTTGTACCCATAGCTTTGTCGAGTAGGAACTCATCTGTTTTAGTACTTAAGGTATGTACTGTTTTGAAAGCTAGTGGTGCTGCGAGAAAAGCGAAGAGGGAGAACCATGTCATGTGACCTACAATGATCCATGCAAGGATCCAAATGAAATTGAATAGGTAAGTGACGCTCATTAAACTGAGGGCACGTTCACGGCCTAATACGATTGGTAATGTACGACGACCATGGCTTTCATCATTTCGAATATCACGAATGTTATTCGTGAGCATAATGGAACCAACGAGCAATGTAGATGGAATAGCAGGGATTAATAATGCTAAAGATAAGTCTCGCGTCCATGCATAGCCTGTAATGAGGACGATGGCAAAACCCATAGCGATACCAGAGGAAATTTCACCAAATGGTGTGCGAGAAATTGGTTTTGGCCCACCAGAGTAGAGAAAACTGATGAGAATGCAAAGAAAACCAGCTGGAATATAGTACCAGGTGATAGTTGCCGATAGATAAAGACCGATGATAATAGGTACAACCATGAGTACCTTAATCATGGTAACGATGAGCTCTGGTGTAATGGCACCACGGGTGATAGAACCAGCATTGCCGACCTTTTGCCCCGCATCGAGACCAGATTTAAAATCTTTATATTCATTCCATAAGTTAGCAACAATTTGAGCTGTTACAACAGCTAAAAATATTAAAATCGTATGGAAAATGGCGAGACCTGTACCCTTTACGGCACCAAATGCGTAATAACTAAAGGCTGCACCTAAAATGGTAGGCCCTAAAGCGGCCGCTAATGTACGAGGCCTAGTGAGTGGAATTATTTCTTGTATCATAATAAAAGCACACCAAGTGTGCACTCCTTTCTATTTCTCATACTCTATGTTTACATATCTATTTAAGTATTGTATAGCAGAACTGATAGGTTGTAAATTACACTATACAGTTATACATCTCTATATAGTATAATAATTAGTATATGCAGTATAGATTATCTTTTTGAAATCTTATAGATGCAGTACAGGTTATGAATATAATCTGTATACATAGTGTATTGTTAAATCGTGAGGTGTCTTATGAGAGCTCTCAATAAAAAATTGATGACATTGGCTTGTGCGACGTGCTTGACTGTTGGCATGGGTGCAGTGGCATATGCTGATACAGTAGATTTAGGCTATGGTTTATATGGCAGTACGTCTCCTACGGTGAAAGCTGTAGAAGTCATGCGCGTTCCTACGGATGCAAAGCTACGTAATAATGAGCAAAGCCAAATAATTTCAGTGGCAAATAAAGCGGCTGTTGATGCTGTTAATACTAGTTTAAAATTACAAGCACCGGTACAGGTTGATCCTATGAAGGGCGATGTGTTAGATGGATTTTCCGTCTATCAATTGCAAGGGACGGATAAACAAGGTCACCATGTAGGTCAGTTAGTCGTTGTAGACTATTCTAAAAATGCTATAGATCAAGTGATTAATATAAATAAAACTATTTTAGAAAAGGCTCCAGACGCAGAAAAAGCTAAAATAAAAAGCTCTATCTATAAATATGTAGATTCCTACTCTAAAGAGAAGGCTCAACAACAATTACAAGGTTTGAAGGGCAATACGATTGAAGGTGCTAAATTAGCGAAAGATTTGAAGATGCTAAATGACAAGTTACCTGCTCACATTATGGGGGTAGTTGATAAAATGCTTGCTACAGAAAAGAATTTATCTCCTAAAAGTAAAGAAGAGCTCCGTTCTTATGTAGACTTTATGGCAAAACAAGTGAGCCTAGATGCAACTCATGTAGGATATAAACCTGTTCAAACACGTTATGGTACGGCTGTAACAGGCGATTTGCGTGGTGGTCTTAGCTATGATGGTTTTAGAAATTCTTATGCTTTGATTGGTTATGCCGTTCCTACAGATAAAGGTGTATCCTTACAGATTTTATCATCTGATGATTCTAGCTATGATTATTGGGCTAATGAGTTGAATCATATGTATCAAACACAATCTCTTAAGGGAGGTAAATAATATGAAATCTTTGAAAGTATTGGCTTGTGCAGCCTGTTTATTAGGTACTGTATCTGGCGTAGGTTTCGCTAAGGATGTGCAAACTATTGCAGGTTCTATGGTAGTGCCTAACAATGTAAATGTTGTTTCTGCATCTAAAACAAATACACGTGATTTTGTAGAAAAACAATTGAATGAGAATCCTTCAAAATCTTCAATGGCAAATATGATGGCCAAGGAGCTTCTTCAAAACTTTGGCACTACTTTTGACGTATACCAATTAAAAGGTGCTGACAAAACAGGTCAAAAGGATGCGTTAGTAGTAGCTGTAGATGTTAAACAAATAGCGCAAAAAGTAGCTAAAGATAAGGCTAATGACCCTATGTTTGTGGCTGCAATGGCAGCTCTTGATAAAGGCCAAATTGACCCTGTTACAGAACAACTCATGTTAGGTGCTATTAACAAGCAAATTCCCACAACTACAACTGTAGTACCTTTAAATGATCCGAAACGCTATGCTAATCTTAAGACTCGGTCAGGTGAACTGCTTATAAAACCTAGAACGCTTACCGTAGAAAATGCGGAACAAGTACATCCTGTGGCAGGCACTAAATATCAAACTTATGCAGCAAGTTCTCGCTTGTTATATGCGGATGGAAATGTACAAACTCCGCTTTATGCAAATGCTGCATTTGTGTTAAAGCCAGGTAAACCGGTACTATACGTAGGTGTAACAACTGATGTACAACGGGATTATTTCAAAACGATATTTGACAATGCCTTCAAATCTATTAAATAATTTGTTATAGATATGCTTTCACGAAGTATGTCATTTACAAGGTAATTACTAATGTGAGTATGGCGGCATTAGAATAATTTATATTATTTTCAATTATATTTTAAAGGAGAATTATTATGAACACAATTCACACAGACAAAGCTCCAGCAGCAGTAGGTCCTTACTCTCAAGCTAAAGTAGTAGGCGGTTTATTATTCGCTTCTGGTCAAATTCCACTCGATCCTGCAACTGGTTCCATTGTTGCAAGCGGTATCGTAGAGCAAACTGAACAAGTATGCAAAAACATTGATGCTGTATTGGCTGCAGCAGGTTCTGACTTCTCTGAAGTTATTAAAACTACTTGTTTCTTGGCTGATATCGCTGACTTCAAAGCGTTTAACGAAGTGTATGCTAAATATTTCACTTCTAAACCAGCTCGTTCTTGCGTAGCCGTAAAAGACCTTCCATTGGGTGCTTTGGTAGAAGTGGAAATTATTGCGGAAGTATAAGATGGATTATATTTCCTTATTAAAATCAGAGATGCGTCCTGCCTTCGGGTGCACTGAGCCGATTGCATTGGCTTATGCGGCTGCGAAGGCAGTCTCTGTTTTAGATGAGTTTCCTAACCATATTCACGCACGATGCAGCGCGAATATTATTAAAAATGTAAAATCCGTAGTAATTCCTAACTCTGGTGGGCGAAAGGGCCTTCAAGCGGCTGCTACCCTTGGGGCCATCGTAGGTCGTCCTGAGCGTGAGTTAGAGGTACTAGAATCTGCTACAGATGAAGATCGTAAATGGCTTGGCACATTGCTAGATGCCAACTTCTGTACAGTGTCACTTGCGGAAGGCGTAGATAATCTTTATATTGAAATCACTGCAGAAGCAGATGAACATACGGCGGTGGTTCGCATTGAAAACGACCATACAAATGTAACCTATGTCGCTGTAGATGGTGAGATTGTGTCTGAAACGATTAATAAAATCAAGAAAGCCGCAAAGACAGAATATGCTATGACCTTTGATAGCATTTACGAATTTGCTAAAACGGCAGATATTTCTGGCATCATTCCTCAAATCAAGCAGCAAGTAGAATATAATACTGCTATTTCTCGAGAAGGTTTGTCTAATGATTATGGCTCCAATATTGGACAGCTCTTATTGTTGGATGAAGAAAATCCGTCTCTTGAAACAAAATGTAAAGCTCGTGCAGCGGCTGGATCCGATGCGCGTATGAGTGGGTGTCCATTGCCTGTAGTTATTTGTTCTGGCTCTGGTAACCAAGGGCTAACTGTATCTGTACCTATCATTACAACTGCTGAGGAACTTGGTAAAAGTGATGATGAACTGTACCGTGCACTCGTCTTTGCCAACTTGTTAACACTGTACGTTAAATCTGGCATTGGTAAATTGTCCGCCTACTGCGGTGTTGTATCTGCTGGTGTTGTAAGTGTAGCAGGCATAGCCTTCTTGAAAGGTGATAGCAAGGATATCATTGAGAATACCTTAGTAAATGGTCTTGCCAGCTTATCCGGCATCGTTTGCGACGGAGCAAAACCATCCTGTGCAGGTAAAATTGCTATCTCCCTTGATGGTGCCTTTATGGGATATAAACAAGCTCGCCTTAATAAGAACTACCAAAAAGGCGATGGCCTTGTAGCATACACCGTTGATGATACCATCCGCAGTATCGGTACTGTGGCTCAAGGTATGAAAGAAACGGACGTAGTTATCTTGAATGAAATGCTAAAACACTAATTTAGCTAAAAATATAAGCCCCCGTAAGGGGGCTTTTTTACTGTAATTTTTTAGGATCTTTTAATAGTAATGATGCCCCAAGGCCCATTACGAGGAATGGCACGAGTGTCATCATAGCTACCGGTAAGGAGTAGGTATCTGCTAGGTTACCTACGACAGGAGCGATGACGCCACCGATGGTTTGGCTCACGCCAAGGGTGATACCCGATGCAAAGCCGATACTTTTGGCTAGGTATGTTTGGCCTAGTACGATAACTGGGCTGTAGCTAATTGCTTTAGCAGCACCAATCATGAGTAGTAGCAAGTATGCTACAGGCATCATGATGAGTGGTGAGAAGGTTGGCACCTCTGTTAATAGGAACATAGCAGGTAACCAAACTAATAGGGATAATCTGATAATCTTGATAGGACCATATTTATCGCCTAATAGACCACCAATATAGGTCATGAAGATGCCGATACTAAAGAATACGGTTAATGCAAAGCTACCTTGTTCTGGGCTTGTACCGAGCTCGCGAGTCCAGAAAATCGGAATAAACGCATTGATAACGCGGAAGTTTACCGACTGGCTTAGGATGATAATGAACAAGAT
>CABSJA010000024.1 GCA_902477915.1 uncultured Veillonella sp. | reverse complement strand
CTCCTTTGGAATCAAAGTTTATGTTTATTCATCATCACTTTATTATAATCTATTTTTTTATACTATGTATAGGTGTATAGGTGGCAGGAGATTAATTCCCCTAGAAAAAGGAAATAACCCTCTAGATTTGGTAGGATATTGACGTAATGAGAATTTATGTTATTATGGAAGAGAGTCGCATGAATGAATACTCATGTAAAGGTGTTCATATAATAAACTATACGTGTTTATAAATACTCTATTACCGATGTATGATATGTCTACTATGAGTTTCTGACTTATATAGATATATAGGACATATATTTTTGAAATTCTAGTAGAAAGAAGTGATATGATGAGTAAGAAGAAACAAGAGTTTGATATTACAGGTATGCACTGTGCTGCTTGTGTAAAGCGTGTTGAAAATGTTGTTTCTAAGATCGATGGTGTAGAATCTGTAAAGGTTAATCTACTCACTCGAAAGGGGAGCGTAGAATACAAAGAAGGTTCTACTGTAGAACCACAACAAATTATCGATGCCATTACGAATATTGGTTTCGGTGCTACGGAAGCAGATGAAACAAAACAAGAAATAGAAAAGGTTAATTTAAAACCTCATATTACTCGTCTTATCATTGCTGCTTGTATGGCTGTACCGATGATGATTAACATGACATTACATCGCTTTGGTATTCAAGCCTTGCCGGTATGGGTAGAGTTCATTCTTGCTACCATTGCCCAGTTCGGTCCTGGCCTTATGTTCTATAAGAGTGCGTGGAGTGCGGTGAAGAATGGCGCTCTTACTATGGATGTTCTAGTTGTAATGGGCACAACAGTTGCCTATCTATTCAGTATTTTTAACTGGCAATTCCATCCAGAATTAGGTCCTCATGGTATTTACTTTGAAACCTCAGCTTGGCTCATTACATTCATCCTTCTTGGTAAACTTTTAGAAGAAATTGCTAAGGGGCGTACCTCTGAAGCGCTTCAAAAATTGATTGCCTTACAACCGGCAACAGCTCATGTGTTGCGCGATGGTGAGTTCGTAGATATTCCTACATCTAAGGTTGTAGCCGGCGATATTTTACAAGTTCGTGCAGGCGAAAAAATTCCAGTAGATGGCACAATTACTGAAGGCTATTCTACTGTAGACGAAGCTATGCTTACAGGTGAAAGCTTGCCTGTAGAAAAACAAGTAGGCTCCGAGGTAATTGGGGCGACTATTAACTTGAGCGGTGCTTTCACGATGGAAGCAAAACGTATCGGCTCTGATACAATGCTCTCTCAAATCATCAAAGTCGTAGAGGAAGCTCAAACCTCTAAAGCAAGTATTCAACGTATTGCAGATATCGTAGCTCAATACTTCGTGCCTACTGTTATCGGCCTTTCTGTTTTGACCGGCCTCGTATGGTACTTCATTATGGGCGACTCTATTAATGTAGCTCTCATTAATGCTACAGCAGTGCTTGTTATCGCTTGTCCTTGTGCACTTGGTCTCGCTACACCAACATCTATCATGGTAGGCTCTGGCTTAGGCGCGGAGCATGGCGTCCTTATCAAGAGTGCAGAATATCTTGAAAAAGCTGGTAAACTCGATGCCATCGTTATGGATAAAACTGGCACACTTACACAAGGTGTTCTTGATGTAACGGCTTTCAAAAACTATAATGGTGATGAAAGTAGAAATATGTCCCTTATGATGGCTCTTGAAAGTGGTACATCTCATCCGATTGCAAAGGCTATGGTTTATTATGGCGAAGATCATGGTTATAAAGGTAAAGCTGTAGAACTTGAAAGCTTTGGTGATGTACCTGGTAAAGGTTTGCAAGGCGCTTATCAAGGCGTGTCGGTACAACTTGGTCATAGTCGCTGGATGTCTGAATTAGGTTATGATTTAAGTGCCGTCCAAGATGATATTTTACACTATGAAGAACAAGGTGCATCTGTATCTGTTCTCGCTGTAGATGGTGTCATCAGTGCCTTATGGGCTGTAGAAGATGAATTACGTTCTGAAACTATTGAGGTGGTAAAAGAATTACAGTCTCAAGGTATCGATGTGTGGATGCTTACCGGTGATAATCGTCGCACAGCTCAATATATTGCAAAACAAGCGGGCATTACTCACGTTATTGCAGAAGTCTTGCCTCAAGATAAAGCTAGCAAAGTAAAAGAGTTACAAGATAAAGGTCTCGTAGTGGGCATGGTTGGTGATGGTATCAATGATGCACCAGCTCTTGTAACGGCAGATATTGGCTTTGCCATTGGCAGTGGTACAGATATTGCCGTAGAGGCAGCAGATATCGTTCTTGTAAGAAATGATTTACACACACTAGTACAAGCAGTACGCCTCAGCCGTAAGACAATGACTAATATTAAACAAAATCTATTCTGGGCATTGATCTTTAACTGCATTGGTATTCCATTGGCTGCTGTCGGCGCATTAAATCCTATGATTGCAGGTACCGCAATGGCATTCAGTTCCGTTACAGTTGTGGGTAACTCCCTTCGCTTGAAACGAGCTAAGATTTAATTTAACTTGTATCTTATAACATATAATATTTGATAGAGTTGATTAAAGTTTATAAAGCACCTATACCATGGTATAGGTGCTTTGTTATTTAATTCCTACGAAATCGGTGTTTTTAGACTGAGTGAGATTTGTTATACTAAATATAGTTATTCAGCTAAAAGAGAGGAGCTAGATTATGAAATTAAAGACGTGCGATATTGTATATATCGGATTTATTGCTGCCTTATGTGCAGTAGCAACAACAATTCGCATCGAAATACCAGGTGGTGCAATGGTTCACTTAGGATCTGCTGCATTATTTACATCATCCATTCTTTTTGGCGGTTTATATGGTGGTTTAGGTGCGGCTATTGGTTCCGCATTATTTGATCTCTTTGGTGGACATACGCAATACATTGTATTCTCTTTCTTTATTAAAGGTATTGCGGGTCTTATTGTAGGTGGTATGACAGCAGGTTACTTGCCACCATCCATTACAAAGCCCACAGCATCCTTTACACGTATTTTGATTGCTCTTATTATTGGTACAATTTGGACTGCATTTGGTTATTTCCTTGCATGGTGGTTTGTTCTTGAAAGTGCAGCCGTAGCAGCTAGCAAAATTCAATACTCCTTGATTACAAGTGCTGCAGGTATTGTGGTAGCTATCGTATTGACACCTAAATTGCAATCTGTAGTTCGTAGATTATTTACAAAGAACTAAATAGAGTAACTAATGATAAATTACTAAAAACTATATATTGCTAACTAATAACTAATAATCCAAAATTGATCATTAGGCATAAATAAAAGAGTCTCCCATAACTTATGTATTCCAGTTAAGGGAGACTCTTTTATTTATTATATTAGATTATGTAGTTACTATTCTTACCTAGAAATTACAGAGATCATTTAAATTTTCTGCCATTGTAGGGTGTGTGAAGATTTGGTTTTTGAAATATGTATATGGAATGTTGTTGTCCATAGCCATTTTAATGAGGTTAATCAACTCTTCAGCACCTTGAGAATAAAGTGTAGCACCAAGGATTAAATCGTTATCTGTATTTACTACAATTTTAAAAGCACCTTTTAAATAGTCGTTTACATGAGCTCTTGGCATGGTAGCTACGAGCATTTCTTTAGTTTTAACTGTATATCCTTTGTTGATAGCATCTTCTTCTGTAAGACCTACACGAGCCAGTGGAGGGGTTAAGAATGTTGTGTAAGGAATATTTTTGCGATCTTTTAATGTGTATTGGCCATTTCCTGTAAGTGCACCAAATACAATGCGGAAGTCATCGAGAGAAATATACGTAAATTGAGGACCACCGTTTACATCGCCTACTGCATATACGCCAGGAACAGAGCTTTCACACGTATCATTCACTACGATAGCACCGCGTTCATTAGTAGTAATATCCGTGTTTTCTAAACCAATATTTGTAGTATTCGGTCTGCGACCTGTAGCATAGAGAACAGCATCAAAGGTATAGTTTTCATTATTAGCAGTGATAACAGGCTTGTTGCCGTCATTAGATACAGAATTTAGTGTAACAGAGTTTAAAATAGTAATGCCTTGTTCCGCTAAGTATTCATTAGCTAATTCTTGAACGATAGGTTCTTCGCGTTTTAAAATGTTAGCCTCAATATTGAATACAGTAACCTTTGTACCTAGTTTAGCGTATAGGCTAGCAAATTCTAGGCCAATAGGACCGGCGCCAATAATACCTAATGTACTAGGTTGAGGGGATAAATGTTGAATTTCTGTACTATTATAGAAACCTGATGCGGTATCGATACCATCAATGTTAGGTTTAATGGCTACAGCCCCTGTATTGATGATAATTGTGTCACCAGATAAAACAATTTTATCTTCCCCAGCTGTAACGGCGATTTCTTTATTACTAATGAATTCGCCATGTCCAGTATATACATCGACATGTTCATTTGTATCTAACATACCGAAGTTTTTATTACGTAAACGAGATGTAACAACCTCTCGTTGGTTTAGTACTTGATCGTAAGATAAGCCTTTAGATGCGGCCACAATCATCGTCTTAGTAGGAATACATGCAATATTAATGCATGTGCCACCATACATGAGTGGATTTTCTTCAATCATGGCAACGGCTTTGCCCATAGAGCCAAATTTAGCAGCCAATGTTTTACCAGCTTTGCCGAAACCTAGGACGATAAGATCATAATGTTTGGTATTCATACAATACCTCCTATCTTTTATATTGAAAATATTAGATATCCTTATTATAGCATATTTGAGTATATATAAAAGTAAAATATGAAAATAATTATCTATAATTTAGATGTTAAGTATTTTTACTTGACACATCTTTTTTTATACTGTACCATATGTAAAGTAATATGACTTGACAGTGATGGAGGTGGCGAAATGGAAGAACGAGTGCTTATAAGTTTGCTCTTGGATTTCTATGGGCCATTATTGACGGACAAGCAACGCATGTCCTTACAACTTCACCACGAAGACGATATGTCCCTTGGAGAAATCGCTGAGGAACTAGGCGTATCACGGCAGGCTGTACACGATAATTTACAGCGTGCTCGACACATTTTAAATGATTACGAATCAAAGTTGCACTTGGTGGAACAATATGAACAGCGTGAAGGTTTGCTTTCACAATTGAAAGAAACCTTGCCTGAAGAGGTTCTAGCTGAAACTAAGGTGCAGAAAGTATTGGCGCAAATGGAGGGATATTATGGCATTTGATAGCTTGTCAGAAAAACTGCAAGAAGCCTTTCAATCCTTAAAAGGGAAGGGCAAAATTACAGAAGATGATGTCAATCTTGCGTTGCGTCAGGTACGTACGGCGCTATTAGAAGCGGACGTTAACTTTATGGTAGCAAAGGACTTTGTTAAGTCCATTAAGGAAAAGGCCCTTGGTGAAGAGGTGTTCGGTTCCTTGAATCCAGCTCAAACGGTTATTAAAATCGTAAATGATGAGTTAACGGCTCTCTTAGGTGGTACACAAAGTCGTATCATGATTTCCAGTAAGCCTCCAACGATTATTATGCTCGTTGGTTTACAAGGTGCTGGTAAAACTACTACAGCTGGTAAGTTGGCAGTATACCTTCGCAAACAAGGTAAACATCCAATGCTCGTAGCGGCCGACGTATATCGTCCAGCTGCGATTACTCAATTACAAGTTGTAGGTAAGCAAATCGATATCCCAGTATTTGCTGATGAAACACCTGGTGCCAATCCAGTAGACATTGCACGTCGCGCCGTAGAGCAAAGCACGCATATGTTGAAAGATGTGGTTATCATCGATACAGCTGGTCGCTTGGCTATAGATGAAGTCCTTATGGATGAGTTATCCAACATTAAAGCCGCTGTTCGACCTCATGAAATTCTACTCGTTGTGGACTCCATGATCGGTCAAGATGCGGTGACAACAGCACAAACGTTTAATGAAAAATTAGGCGTTGATGGTGTTATCCTCACTAAACTCGATGGTGATGCGCGCGGTGGTGCTGCATTATCCATCAAAGCTGTAACAGGCTTGCCAATTAAGTTCACTGGGGTAAGCGAAAAAATGGATGGTTTCGATGTATTCTATCCAGACCGCATGGCTTCTCGTATCCTCGACTTGGGCGACTTTAAAACATTAATCGAAAATGTACAAGGCGCCATCGATGAAGAAGAAGCTCGTGAAATGGCTAAGAAAATGGCGAAAAACAATTTCACCTTGGATGACTTCTTGAAACAGATGAACCAAGTGAGAAAGTTAGGGCCATTACAAAATATTATTGGTATGTTGCCAGGCATGGGACAAATTAAGGATCAATTGAAAGACCTTGATTTGAACAGTAAAGAGGTGCGCCGTATTGAGGCCATCATTACATCCATGACGGCAGCAGAGCGAGAAAATCCAAGTATTCTTAATGGTTCTCGCCGCAAGCGTATTGCGTTAGGTTCTGGTACTCAGGTACAAGATGTAAATCGCTTGTTGAAACAATTTGAAGAAGCGCGGAAGATGATGAAGCGCATGCAAGGTTTACGTGGCGGTAAGGGCGGCTTCCCTGGAATGCCTAAATTACCGTTTATGTAATACATGGGCAGGGGCGCTGAACCTGTCCACCCATATCAGTATAAGGAGGTGAATTTCACATGTTAAAAATTCGTTTGACTCGTTTAGGTGCTAAAAAAGCTCCTTTCTACCGTATCGTTGTTGCTGACGCACGTGCTCCACGTGAAGGTCGTCCTGTTGACACAATTGGTCAATATGATGCTACTAAACAACCAGCTATCGTTAATGTAGACGAAGAAAAAGCTTTGGCTTGGTTAGCTAAAGGTGCTCAGCCTACTGACACTGTTCGCTCCTTGTTCAAAAAACAAGGCGTTATGCAAAAATTTGCTGACGCTAAAAAGTAATTAATAGAGAGGCATACTGTGATGATAGAATTAATTTCATTAATTGCGAAATCATTAGTGAAGCAGCCTGATGCCGTATCTGTTACCATGGTCCAAAAGGGGAATATGGAAGTTTACGAACTTCATGTAGCCCCAGAGGATATGGGCAAAGTCATCGGAAAGCAAGGACGAATAGCGAAAGCGATTCGCGCTGTGGTGAAAGCGGCGGCTATTAAAGAGAACAAAAAGATATCTGTTGATATTGTCTAAAAGGGAGTATTCCAATGGAAGAAATGACATTACGTGTCCCTGTAGCAGTAAAAGCAAAAGTAACAGAAGACTTGAAAGCGAAAATTGTATCTGATCTTGAAACTCGCCTTGATATGGTGAATAAAGATTTGGAAGCAATTGAGTTCCAAGCCCAACGTATTTTGGCTGATGCGGCTAAAGTTGATGCAACAAGTCTTACTGCTATTCGTCAACAAATCGACGAAGAAAAAAATAAACGCTTGGCTTTCAAAGAAGAAGTAACAGCTAAATTGAAAGACGCTCAAGAATTGTCCTTAGGAACTGAAATTCCTCAAGGTACATTAGAGCAAACAGTTACCGTTAAAATCGGGGATAATTTGGATGCCATGATGGGCGCTGAAATCCTATTAGAGGACGGTAAAATCGTTGCGTTTCGTCAATAATGAAGCCTAACGATTTCATCACAATAGGTGTTATCATCGCCCCGCACGGCGTGCGGGGTGATCTTCGTATTATGCCTCAAACCGATTTTCCAGAACGGTTTATGCATATGGATGCCTGTTACATCGATGGTAAAGAATACCACGTTGCATCCGCACGATTTCACAAACAATTTGTATTAGCATCCTTTAAGGAAATTCCTGATCGCAACACGGCTGAATTATTCGGTAAGAAAGAAATTCAAGTGCGTCGTGAAGATTTAGTGGAATTGCCAGAAGGTCGCTATTACATCTTTGATATTATTGGTCTCGAAGTACAAGATACAAAAGGCAATGTGCTTGGCACAGTGACTGATGTATTACAACCGGGTGCTAATGATGTCTATGTGGTTTCCAAAGATGGGGAACCAGATCAATTATTTGCAGCCATTGAAGATGTTGTTAAGGACATCGACGTGGAAAATAATTTAATGATCGTAGATCCGCCTGAATGGATATAATCCTTTAGGCGGTTTTGTTTTATCTACATATAGGTATATTATGGTAAAAGTTATATAATATAGCTATATATAGATAATGCTAATGAGTTTATGTGAGTTAATAAGTATAGGGGACGGTCTATGCGTATCGATATCGTATCTTTATTTCCTGAGTTTTTTGATGCCTTTTTTAGTCATTCCATCATAAAACGGGCTATCGAAGCGGAACGATTGTCTATGGGTGTAACTAACCCTCGAGATTTTAGTCACAATAAACATGGTCAAGTTGATGATACACCGTATGGTGGTGGGGCTGGTATGCTCATGATGGCACCTCCCATTTTTGAGGCGGTGGAATCTGTTATTGCTCAATATGACAATACCCTTAACAGTACCTATACTACCGATGAGATGTGTGATGAAATGAGTCTTATTGGTAATCCTAGTGAAAGTATACGACGTCGAATTATTTTCATGGGACCTACAGGCCAGCCTTTCACACAGGAGAAGGCTCGTGAACTAGCTATGTACGATCAAATAGTCCTCATTTGTGGCCATTATGAAGGTGTTGACTACCGTGTAGAGGAACATTTAGTAGATGAAACGATTTCTATTGGTGATTATGTATTAACTGGTGGCGAGTTGCCAGCTATGGTTGTAGCCGATGCAGTAGCGCGCATGATCCCAGGCGTACTAGGTGCGGCAAGTGGGGCACAGGAGGATTCTTTTTATGAACCTCTGTTAGAATGCCCTCAATATACAAAGCCCCCTGAATTTAGAGGCTGGACTGTACCAGATGTATTGAGAAGTGGTCATCATAAAAATATTGCTACTTGGCGTCAAAAAGAAGCACTTAAAAGAACTCGGTTGTTACGTCCAGATTTATTGGAACGTCCATTAACAAAAGAAGAGATTAAGCTTTTAAAAGAGATAGTTGAGGAAGAGTCTGTAAGACTTAAAGGTGAAGAATGAAAGCGTTAGTATTAGGCGCCACTGGTGCAGTGGGCCGTCATATTGTAGACACGTTAATTGATAATCATGAGATTCAAGACATTCATGTATTTGTACGTCGTCCAGTAACATATACATCTCCAAAGGTAACAGTTCATATTGTTAATTTTGATGAACCTCGTGAATGGGCACACTTAGTGACAGGGGATATTTTATTCTCTGCTATGGGTACAAACCGTAAACAAGCGGGCTCTAAAGAAGCACAATGGACCGTAGATTATACGTATCAGTATGAAATGGCACGCATTGCAGCTCAAAATGGTGTGAAAAAATATGGTTTAGTATCCTCTTTGGGAGCAAATCCAAAGTCTCCATTCTTCTATATGTCCATGAAAGGACAATTAGAAGATGTTATTTTAGAGTTGCCTTTTGAAGCGATTGTTATTGCTCGTCCAGCTACATTGATTCGAGAAGAACCTAAGTTGGTAGAACGCATTAGCTGTGCTGTATTTGGTGTTATCAACAAAGCTCATATATTAATGAGCCAAGAACCCGTAAAGACGGCTGATGTGGCCAATGTCCTTGTAAAAGCTACAATAGGTCAGCAGTATGGCATTTCCATTATTGAAAATGAAACGATTCATGAGCGGATAGGCTACTTTAAAGCTTAATTTCATTAAATCCCGTTTTGGAGAGGAAATAGGCCGAAATCCATATGATTTTGCCTATTCGAGCGAGGTTATGTATGGAGTTTAATTGTTATGATGTCCTTGAGATTCAGGGCAGTCGTTATGTAATAACTGAAAAAATTAAATATAACGAGATTATTCCAAAAGCAGATCAGGAACAGGCCTATAAAGCTAAGCCGTCAATGCAAAAATCACCTGGTGATTATTGGCACGAATATGGCCTCGAGGCTGTAGAGGGAACAGATAAAATATGGGTCACCATTGAATACAATGATAATGAATGGTGCACTGTATCTAGAACATCCTATCGTAAGCGTGCACCGAAGGGCTTTACATTACATCAAATTGGTTTGGAAAAGGTTGTAGATGTAGATGGTGATAGTGGTGCTTCCGTAGGTGATCGAGCTGGCTATAAGGAATATCAATTGCCTTGTGAAGGCGGTGCTAGTGTATTCTTTGAAGAAAACTGGTTTAAAGGGGAGAAGATGTTCGCCGAAGGGGCACGTGTTCCTTTGAGGAATATTCGTCTCTGTAATGATGCAGAAGCTAATGCTATTAGTAAAAAGAAACGGAATCAACGGCTGAAAAAACGCTTTGAAGGAGTTGCTACTTCTATAGGGATCGGTGTATTATTTTTACTATTTCTGTTTTGGTCGGACAATGATTTGTCTTGGCATAATATACGCGCTATGTTTGGAGTGCCTTATACGGCAAAAGAACATATGCATGACACATCTGCATATTATACAAAAACAGATTCGGATGGCGATTATGTATACACGTCTTCGTTGGACCCTGTTAGCACCGCATTAGATTTGATTGATTCTGTGAATGGTGATATTAAAAATGAGCGAGACAACTTAGAAGAGGGACATGAAGTTATTGTATTTTATTCTGGGGACTTGGTGTATATCATTACCAATACGGATGGACAAACTAAGGTTAAGGTATGTGAACAATCAAAATTGACACAAGAGGATTGGAAAATTATTGATCGTACATTAATCAGCTCTCATATACTAGATAACTATGCGACCATGGTTCGACTAGGGGATAATACGGGACGCGAACGGTTGTATCCTACCAGCAACTCTAATAACACATCCAATACAAAATTATATTATTAGGAGGCTTATTATGATTTATATACCAGATGTATTATTGACGATTTTTTATGCTTGTTTTGGAATTTTTCTAATGTTAACAGCTAATACTGTTATTGATTTCTTTGTACCCGGCAAATTCAGCGAAGAAATTAAACGTGGTAACTGTGCTGTAGCATGGCTCTCAGCGGGTTCATTTATCGGTATTGGTGAAATTTTGCGCGCTGTCATCATGTCTCCTGTAGTGACTACTGCTGATACATCTTTATTGCATGGTGTGGTGGCCAGTATCGTATATGCTATTTTAGGCATTATATTGTTTGTAACAGGCTATATGTTTATTAATTTATGGCATCGAAAATATAATTTATCTGAAGAGATTATGCGTGGTAATACTGCAGCGGGTATCCTCGTATTTGGTATCTTTGTAGGTCTTGCTCTCGTTGTTAGTGGTGCTGTGCACTAAGGGAGTGTCCTATGTATAAGCCAAGTAAGAAAACTCTATACATAACGAGTGCTTTTGCCGCTGTAGCGGGCCTCGTTGGTGTGTATTCATACTGGAATGACATTGCTTATGTTGTATGTGATAAAATCTATCCTGAAGCAAATGACGGGGAAGTTCGATTAAAGGATAATCAAGGTAATCGTTATTCTCTATTAAACCATGGAGATGGTAAAGAAACAGCTTTATATGATGATAACCGGTCTGTTACCTTTCACCGCGACACTAGTGGAAATTTAGTATGGGACGCTGGTTTAGCGGGGCTGTTACCTAGTATTGCAGCAGGCTACTATATTTTTCATGGATTTAATCCACCTACAGCGCGTATGGATGGACGAACTATGACCTATCGTGTGGCAGCCCCTTTAAAACCCTATGAGGAGCCTAATGTATATACAACAACAGGTTCAAATACGCATAGTTCTTTAGGACGACGTACGTATAAAGACTATGAGAAGCGTAGAAGTCAAAAAGCCTCTTCTATAGGTCAAAAGTCTGGTTTTGGTAGTGCAGGTGTACGTTCTAGTAGTTCCTAATGGAGGCCGATATTATGAAATCGTATATAGATGAACTTGATACGAATATATTGCCCTTTGTAGATTATGAGGGCTATGATGATCGGTATCCTGCGCTTTCTACACAATCTTTTCCGGCTGGTTTTTATGATGAAATTCGACATGCGTCGCGCATGTTATTTCAAATATTTTGTAAAGCCGCTAAGGTATTTCAACAGGCACCTGATGAGTTTGCTCTCAATATGGATATGCCCGAAAATTTGATTCCCTATTTACATCGTGGGAATCCATTGGGCTTACCTACATGGTTATCTCGATTTGACTTTGTCCTTGATGATAGAGGACAATTGCGCATGGTCGAGATTAATGCGGATACACCCTGCTTTCTAATTGAAAGCTATTATGCTAATGGTGTAGCGGCACGATATTTCGATAAAGTAGATCCTAATATAGATGCTTATAATGAACTTAAACGTTTTTTGAAACGCGTATATGAAGGAACGTCTCGTAAAAAATATAGTGTGACTAATAAACAACATAATATGATGACGGATAATGAAACAGAGCCTTTTGTTTTCGGGTGCTTTCATGATTATTTAGAGGACTATGGAACTACACAGTTTCTTTTACAGGCTATGAAATCAGCCTGTCCAGAAGCAGATGTTCGATTCCTATCCTTTTATGATATGGTCATTGATGATGATGGTATTCTATTATCTGACGGTGGTCATGCAGCCAACCTGTATCGTTTACATCCTATGGAACTATTGATTGATGAAACTACAGCAGATGGTGAACCACTAGGTGAAATGTTTTTAGATTTGTATAATGAATATCGCTTTAATCTATTTAATCCACCAGAGGCGATTATTTTACAGAATAAATCGTTTATGTCCTTAGTGTATGCTCTATACTTAACAAACCAATTTTTTACTTCCCCTGAGCGAGATATTATCGAGCGCTATTTGACGCCGTCCTATTTTGAAAGTGATTTCCCGAACCTTGATGATGGACTTTATATTCAAAAGGAAATTTGGGGCCGTGAAGGGCGAAATATTCAGGTTGTTCAAAAACGTGGAAATCAAGCTGAACTATATATGGAGAAATTTGTAGATAACTATGATGATATAGTTTGTCGGGATAGCAAAAAGGTTATGTATCAGGAATTCATTAAGCAGAAACACTTTATTCATACCGTAGATAGTGGTACGAAAGAAGGCTGTTTGACATTATCATGTTTTATGCTTGGCGATCAAGCTTCTGCAGTCGGTTGTCGTTTTTCTCCTGAAGAGATTGCCGGTACTGAAGCCTATTTTGTACCGCTTTTAGTAGATTAATTAGTATTTTGATTTTATATTTTGTTTTAGTATCTCAATTTGGATAGTTTTATTTAACATTTGCTGTATCAGATTGATATCGTTATTATTGTTGGAGATATAAGGCTTTGGCTAATTTATATATTGGACTTGTTCATTATCCAATTATGAACAAGCATAAAGAGGTCATTACGACGGCCATTACAAATTATGATATTCACGATATTGCACGAGCATCTATTACCTATGATGTATCTAAATATTTTGTGATTCACAATATACCTGCCCAGCGTGAGCTGGTGAGTACCATCATGGAACATTGGAAATCTGGATTTGGTTCTACTTACAATCCAGATCGCAAGGATGCTTTCACCGGCGTGGAGTTGGTTAACTCTATTGCAGTAGCAGTGCGAATGATTGAAGACCTAGAAGGTATGAAACCTATTGTGGCGACAACAGATGCGCGTACCTATGATAATACAATTTCCTATGCACGGATGCGTGAACATCTTGAAAATGAGGGGCGCCCTGTGTTAGTATTATTTGGTACCGGTTATGGTATGACAAAAGAAACGATGGAAAGCTTTGACTATATTTTAGAACCTATATATGGCCATGGTGAATACAATCATTTATCTGTGCGTAGTGCCGTTTCAATCATCTTGGATCGATTACGGGGCGAAGCATGGTGGAATAAATAGGAGGCGTCTATGTCAGGACATTCAAAATGGGCAAATATTAAACATAAAAAAGGTAAAACCGATGCATTGAAGGCTAAATTGGCTACGAAAATCGGTCGTGAAATTACTGTAGCAGCACGTATGGGTGGTGCCGATCCAACAGGTAATATGCGTTTGAAATTGGCTTTACAAAAAGCTCGTGAAAACAATATTCCTAAAGATAATATTCAACGTGCTATCGATAAGGGCGTTGGCGCTACGGATATGAACGCATACGAAGAAATTGTATATGAAGGTTATGGTCCTGCCGGTGTTGCCGTTACTGTAGAAGTTATGACGGATAATCGTAACCGTGCGGCTGCTGATGTGCGTCATGCTTTCTCCAAACAAGGTGGTAATCTTGGTGAAAGCGGTTGCGTAGGCTGGATGTTCAAATCTAAAGGCGTTTTCGTTATCGATAAAGAAGGTCATGACGAAGATGAATTGACTATGCTTGCTCTTGAAGCAGGTGCAGAAGATCTTAAGTCTGAAGATGATGTATTTGAAATTTATACTACTCCTGAAGACTATGATGCTGTAGAAGCAGCTCTTGCTGATGCGGGCATTGAAACAGAAGTAGCTAAAATTACCATGATTCCAGATACAACTATTGAGTTGACTGGTGATGATGCTGTAAAAATGCAAAAAATGCTCGACGTATTGGATGATCTTGATGATGTGCAAAACGTATATCACAATGGTATTTTGCCAGACGACGAAGAAGAATAATTATGATAAGGAGCACTTTAAAGGTGCTCCTTTTTTATGTATTTTTTAGAGAACCATTGGTAATATGAAAATTAATGAGTTTCTTATAAATTTTCTATGGAAATTCATGAACTTCGATGTGGTATTGTGCTATAATAAAATAGATTATGTAATGGAGGTAGGCGACAGCTTATCTCATTTTTAAACTAAGGGGGTTAAGGTGCGAATTATAGGTATTGACCCAGGCACGGCTATATGCGGTTATGGCATTATTGACGTGAAGGGGAGCAAATTAACACCTGTAGCCTATGGGGCTATTACAACTCCTAAGGAATTAACAGATTCACAGCGGTTGGAAATTTTATTTAATGACCTAAGTGATATTCTAGAGGAATTCAAGCCTGATAAGTTCGGGGTAGAAGAATTATTCTTCAACCGCAATGTAACGACGGCCATCAAGGTCGGTCAAGCACGTGGTGTTATCTTATTAGCGGCTGAACAACAGCGTATTCCTATTTATGAATATACACCGCTACAAATCAAGCAAGCCGTTACAGGTTACGGCAAGGCTGATAAGAATCAGGTCATTTATATGACAATGAATATTTTGGGGATTCGTGAGAAAATTAAGCCTGATGATACGGCAGATGCATTGGCTGTCGCTATTTGTACGGCTCATAGTTCTCACAATGATAGATTGAAGAGGTTGGTATAATGATAGGGTATGTACGGGGCATCGTAACACATCTCTTTAAAGAGTCTTGTTACGTAGATGTACATGGCGTAGGGTATCGTGTATATGTGCCGACCACTACGCGACAACAATTGATTGAAGGTCATGAGGCAACGCTATTCACGTATCTCAACGTACGTGAAGATGCGATGCAACTCTATGGCTTTTGGACGGAAGAGGAGTATGAGTTGTTTATTTTACTCATTTCTGTTTCTGGTATAGGGCCTAAGGTGGGGCTTGGCATTTTGTCTGGCATGACACCAGAGGCTTTCAAATTAGCTGTTATCAATGGTCAAGTGCAGCAATTAACGAAATTGCCGGGCATTGGTAAGAAGTCTGCAGAGCGACTTGTTCTTGAATTAAAGGATAAGTTAGCGAAGATGACGCATATATCTGCAGAATCACCAGCAGCTATACAGCCGATTGGCGTTGCTGCTAGTGGTGCTGCCGGAGAGGCTATTGAGGCTCTTGTGTCGCTAGGCTATTCAGAGCGAGATGTGGCTGACATTGTAGAGTCTTTAGATGATGGTAAACGCGATGTATCTGAGTTGATTAAGGTCAGCTTGATTGAGCTTGGGAAAGGACGATAAGGATGAACGAAGAAGTACGCCTTGTCGGAAATGGCGAGCACGAAGAAGATATGTGGCAATATAGCCTGCGACCAAAATTCTTTAATGAATATGTTGGTCAAGAAGAGGCTAAAGGCAATCTAAATGTATATATTCAGGCGGCTAAGCAACGTGGTGAAGCATTGGACCACGTATTGCTCTATGGGCCACCAGGTCTTGGTAAGACTACATTGGCAGGTATTATTGCGAATGAATTGGGTGTTAACTTTCGCATAACCTCAGGTCCTGCCATTGAAAAGTCTGGCGACTTGGCCGCCATCTTAACGAATTTAGATGATCACGATGTATTATTTATCGATGAAATTCATCGCTTGTCTCGCAGTGTAGAGGAAGTATTGTACTCTGCTATGGAGGACTATGCAATTGATATTATCATCGGTAAAGGCCCAAGTGCTCGAACGGTGCGCATTGATTTGCCAAAGTTTACTTTGGTAGGTGCCACAACACGGGCAGGGGCTTTGGCGGCACCATTGAGGGACCGCTTTGGGATTATTAACCGGTTGGAATATTATAAACAACCGGAATTAGAGTTTATTGTGACTCGGGCGGCAGAAATACTCCATATCGGTATTGAGCCGACTGGGGCCAGTGAAATTGCGCGTCGTTCAAGGGGAACGCCGCGTATCGCAAATCGTCTACTTAAACGGGTACGTGATTTTGCACAAGTCATAGGTGATGGGGTTATCACTCAAAGTATTGCAGATGATGCGTTACAACGTTTATATATTGACAAAGAAGGGCTCGATCGAATCGATCGACGTGTGTTGGAGTGTATTATTGAAAAGTATGATGGTGGTCCAGTAGGAATAGATACTATTGCAGCCGCTATCAGCGAAGAGAGAGATACCATCGAAGATGTGTATGAACCATATTTGATGCAATTAGGATTTTTAGGACGTACACCGCGTGGGAGGGTGGCCACTAAACTTGCCTATGAGCATTTAGGTATTTCACAGACAGGGAAATAACAATGAAAACGAAACGATTACAATTGATGATAATGGCAACTTTGTTTTTAGGTGTAAATATTGGCGGTGCATCTGTTGCACAAGGGGCTACATTGCAACATAAAAGTGCAGTAGTGACTAAAAAGCCAACGCCGAAATCAACAGTATCTACAACAAATGTATCGAAAGTAAATACGACGAAGCGGTCAACTTTTCGACCACTTGTAACTAAACCGGCTCCAAAGCCTGTGGCAAAAGTGACTGCAAAGTCAAATGCAACTAAGGCTGCAACAACGGCTCAAAAGCCTGTTGCAAAATCTACAGTTACTAGTGCTAAGGCTACAACGGTAAAGCCAGCTGCATCTAAGGCTGTAAAAACTTCTGAAGCCAATAGTATTAAAGCTAATACGGCTGCTATTACGCGTAATAAAGTAGGTTCTGTTGTTACACCTGCTACGGAGCGTGTAGAAAATGTACCAAATGTGCGCGTGTTATTGGGTAGTCGTAGTTCCGATGCTACAGTTACATCTACTGCTAATCTGGTTGTGTTAAATAGTGCTAATGGTCAAGTAAGTACAATCAGTGCAAACCGTGGTACCTCTGTTGGTATTCGAAGTGGTAAAATTGCTGTCAATGGCAAGGTCATTGATACAGTAGTTACATTAAAACCAGCCAATAGTGATGCACCATTCTTGTTTGAAGGCAAAGGCTATCGTGGAGGACTTACATTACGTGCTAATAATGGAAAGATGATGGTCATTAATTCTGTGCCTCTTGAAGACTATCTTTATGGCGTAGTTCCGCAAGAAGTCGTTCCATCTTGGCCAGCAGCTGCACTAGAAGCACAAGCTGTAGCTGCTCGAACTTATGCTCTTCATACTATGGAAGAGAATAAAGGTAAGCTGTATGATGTGAGTACGTCCACAGATCACCAAGTTTATAATGGGGTTAGTGGTGAAACGCAAGCTACTACAAATGCAGTTAATAAAACAAAGGGGATGGTTATGTTATATAACCAACGCCCTATCAATGCTTTATTCCATTCTGATGGTGGCGGTTATACTGAGGATAGTGTCAATGTTTGGGGTAGTGATGTACCGTATTTGAAAGGTGTAAAGGATTTTAGTACTGGCACATCTACATCGAACTGGACGGTTACTACTTCTCGTCAGGCCCTTGAAAGTAAGCTTAACGCAGCTAGTAAAGGGGTTGGCAAATTGAAGAGTATTCAATTGACACCTCTTGGCAAGCCAGGTCAACAAACATCTGACCGCGGCGTATCTGGTCGAATTAAGAGTGCTACTTTCATAGGTACCTCTGGAAAAACGACCATTGATGGGGATTCTTTACGCAGTATTTTAGGCTTGAAATCAACACTATTTGATTTTTATGTAAATCATAACCCAGCTAAAGATACAGGTAAGGCATATCATAATTTTACTGGTAGCAATGATACTGTCTATATTAAAGGCCACGGTTGGGGACATGGTCTTGGTATGTCTCAATGGGGCGCTGCAGAAATGGCTAAGCGTGCGACACCAGGGGATACAAATTATTACCAAACTATTTTGCGTCACTACTATAGTGGCATTACATTAAAGAAAATGTACTAATAAGGATTGCGATGAAAGTTACAGATTTTGATTATGAATTACCAGAGGAACTAATTGCTCAACATCCTGTAGAGCCTCGTGATACAGCGAGACTGTTGACCTTAGACAAGGTTACAGGTGAGGTTGCGCATAAAGAGCATTTTTACGATTTGCTAGATGAACTCCACGAAGGGGATGTACTTGTATTTAATAATACAAAGGTTATTCCTGCGAGATTATATGGCCAACGTCAAGGCTCTGGTGGCAAGGTTGAGGTATTGCTCCTCACACCATGTGGTGAAAATCGCTGGGAATGTCTTGTTAAACCTGGTAAAAAATGTCCTATTGGTCAAGTTATCGAATTTGATGACCGATTAAGTGGGACCGTTATAGATAAAACAGAATTTGGAGGTCGTATCATTGAATTCACTTGCGATGGTGTATTTGACGATGTGATACAAGAAATTGGTGAAATGCCATTACCTCCATATATTCATGAGAAGTTAGAAGATAAAGATCGTTATCAAACTGTTTATGCTAAGGAAAAAGGTTCAGCTGCAGCTCCAACCGCAGGGCTTCATTTTACACCTGAATTATTAGAAAAGATAAAAGCGAAAGGTGTAGAGCTCGAATTTGTTACATTGCATGTTGGCCTTGGAACCTTTAGACCTGTATCAGCGGAGACAATTGAGGACCATGAAATGCATAGTGAGTTCTTCGTGGTATCTCAAGATACAGCTGATCGTATTAATGAAGCTAAGCGAAACGGACGCCGTATTATTGCGGTAGGTACTACTTCTGTGCGTACCCTTGAGTCAGCTACTAATGATGACGGTGTCTTACAAGGCATTAGTGGATGGACACAAATCTTTATCTATCCTGGCTACAAATTTAAGATGATTGATGCATTGGTAACAAATTTCCACTTGCCTCAATCTACATTATTAATGTTGATTAGTGCATTGGCTGGTCGCGAACATTGTTTGGCGGCCTACGAAGAAGCTGTACGCGAACGGTATCGTTTCTTTAGCTTCGGCGATGCTATGTTTATACGTTAGGAGGGACTATGCCGAGTATTACTTATGAATTACAAAAGACATGTCCTCACACGGGGGCTCGTGCTGGTTTATTGCATACGCCACATGGTACCTTCCAAACGCCTATGTTTATGCCTGTAGGTACACAAGCTACAGTTAAAACTATGACGCCTGAGGAATTAAAGACGATGGGATCTCAAGTCATCTTGAGCAATACATACCATTTATTCTTACGTCCTGGTCCTGAACTCGTAGAAGAAGCAGGTGGCTTACATAAATTTATGAACTGGGATCAAGCTATTTTAACTGATAGCGGTGGGTTCCAAGTATTTAGCTTAGGCGATATGCGTAAGATTACTGAGGATGGTGTAACCTTTAGATCTCATATTGATGGGTCTAAACAGTTTTTATCTCCAGAGGTGGCCACAAAGGTACAAGAGCAATTAGGTTCTGATATTGCCATGGCCTTTGATGAATGTATTCCCTATCCTGCGGACCATGATTATGCGAAACGCTCAACAGCTCGTACCACACGTTGGGCTCATCGTTGCCAAGAGGCTCGTAAAGCGCATGACCGTCAAGGAATGTTTGGCATTGTACAAGGTGGTATGTACAAAGACTTGCGCAAACAAAGTGCGGAAGAACTCGTGGCTATGGACTTTGAAGGTTATAGCATAGGCGGTTTATCTGTTGGGGAACCTCATGATTTGATGAATGAAATCTTAGAATATACTACGCCACTATTGCCAACTAATAAGGCTCGTTATTTAATGGGCGTTGGTACGGCGGATTGCCTTGTAGAAGGCGTAGCACGTGGTATTGATATGTTCGACTGCGTATATCCTACACGAGTTGCTCGAAATGGTATGGCCATGACTTGGAAAGGTCGCCTTAATATTCGAAATGCGCAATTTGCTCATGATTGGGGTCCTTTAGAAGAAGGCTGCCAATGTTATACATGTAAAAATTATTCTCGCGCTTATATTCGTCACTTGTATAAGGCGGAAGAAATTTTGGCGTTGCGTCTCGTAACATACCATAATCTTTACTTCTTGCTTGAGTTTATGCGTCAAATGAGACAAGCCATCTTAGAAGATCGGTTCCCACAATTTAGAATGCAATTTTGGGATAGCTTTAAAAAATAGTAATTAAGTCTAGTCAAATCTATATTAGGTGGCTATACTAGAAAAGAAAAACATATTTATTACACTAGGAGGATAAAATGGAAGATATTTTACAAGTGTTGCAAACTAGCTGGCCTATTTTGTTGATGGTCGTAATTTTTTATTTCTTATTGTGGCGTCCACAAAAGAAACAACAAAAAGAGCGCGCTAATTTGTTAGGCAGCTTGAAGAAAGGTCAAAAAATCGTTACTATCGGCGGTATTTATGGCGAAATCGTTGAACTTGACGATGAAAAAGTAAAGGTTCAAGTATCTGAAAAAGTAGAGTTAACATTTGCACGTTCTGCAATTGCTAACGTTCTTTCCAAGAAAAACAAGGAAGAAAAATAATGAATACAAAGGAAGCAGTGCGCCGGGCGTGCAAGGCCCAGCGCGCTGCTTTATCCGTTGCTGATTGTCATAGATGGATTACGCTTTTGACAGATCAAATTGTTAATAGTCCTGAGTATATATCAGCTAATAGCATTATGGCCTATTTGGCGATGCCCAAGGAGGCCAATTTAGACGATGTTATTCGTCATGCTTTAGAACATGGCAAATCCGTATATGTTCCAGTATGTACAGATAAGACGACCATGATTGCCGTTCGTCTTAAGTCTCTAGAATCTATCACTCGGGGTGTGTTAAATATACGCATTCCCTCTGAGCCATACGAGGTTATTAATCCACATGACTTGGATTTGATTTTAGTGCCTGGTGCTGGCTTTGACCGTCAAGGCGGTCGCATGGGGATGGGGAATGGGTACTATGATCGATTTCTCAAGGAACTTTCACCACGTACATTTATGGGCGTATGCTGGTCAGTACAATTGTGGGATATACCAATTCCAATGGATGAACTGGACCAACGGATGAGCAAAATTGTAACGGAGCAAGGCGTTATACATTGCGTATAGTAGTAGAAGGGAGCAACTATTTTGAACGGTAAAGCTTTTATCAAGTTTTTAGTAGTCATTGCTGCCATCATTGGATTGTTTGCGTATTTTATTCAACCATTAGCAGGCTCTTTGAAACAAGGTCTAGACTTGCAAGGTGGTACGCACATCGTATTAGAAGCAGAGGACTCTGCGACTGGTGCAGCTGACAATGATGCAGTGGAACGAGCGAAGCAAATCTTAGAGCGTCGTATTAATGAAATGGGTTTGTCTGAACCATTAGTACAACGTGAAGGTGCTCGTCGTATTATCATCGAATTGCCAGGTGTAAAAGATCCTGACGAAGCGATTAAACGTATCGGTAAGACAGCAGTCTTGGAATTTAAAAACGACCAAGGTCAAACTGTTATGACTGGTGATGATTTAAAAGATGCAAAAGAAGAGTTAGGTCAAAATAAACAACCACTCGTTGCTATTGAATTAAGCGATGAAGGGGCTAAGAAATTTGCTGATTTAACATCTAAAAATATTGGTCGTCGTATTGCCATTACATTGGATGGTAAAGAATTGACTAATCCTGTAGTACAACAAGCAATTACAGGTGGTAAAGCAACTATCTCTGGTAGTCAAAGCTTAGAAGAAGCTAAAGACTTGGCTATTTTATTACGTTCCGGTGCATTGCCTGTTAAAATTAATGTATTGGAAGTACGTACAGTTGGTCCTTCTTTGGGTCAAGACTCCAAGGATAAATCTGTTGTAGCCTTCAGTGCTGGTATTGCAATGATCATGATTTTCTTGGTTATTTTATATCGTTTTTCTGGTATCGTAGCTAATATTGCTTTACTTGTATATGTTATGCTCTTATTGCTCGTATTAGGTAAAGGCTTTAATGCGACTATGACATTGCCAGGTATCGCGGGTATTATCTTATCCATGGGTGTTGCTGTAGATGCGAACATTCTTATCTTTGAACGTTTTAAAGAAGAGGTGTTCTCCGGTAAGTCCATGCGTGTAGCCATGGAAGCTGGTTTC
Organism: uncultured Veillonella sp.; assembly: GCA_902477915.1. Classification (GTDB taxonomy): domain Bacteria; phylum Bacillota; class Negativicutes; order Veillonellales; family Veillonellaceae; genus Veillonella. The sequence goes on along the minus strand of CABSJA010000024.1, from coordinate 3,091 downwards.
AGTCGTGCTTTAGCAACAATTACAGATGCGAACGTATCTGTTATCATTACTGCTGCTATCTTGACAATCTTAGGCTCTGGCCCTGTAAAAGGTTTCGCTATCAGCTTAGGCGTAGGTGTTGTTGTAAGTATGTTCACAGCGATTACTGTGAGCCATTTCTTATTGCGCTTACTTATTGACTGTAACTTTACGAACCATCCATTCTGGTTTGGTGCGAATATCTCTCCAAGCAAAAGTGCTGACGCATTTGCACCAAAATCTTTGAAAGGAGTTAAACGCAAATGACATTAGACGTAATTAAACATCATCGTTGGTGGTTTGCTATTTCCTCCACACTTGTTATTATCAGTTTGATTTCCATCTTTACTAAAGGCTTTAACTTTGGTATTGATTATACTGGTGGTACGATTGTTGAAGTTGTATTTGATCAACCTGTAGAGGTTAGTCAAGTTCGTGACGTATTAAAAGAATATAATCTTGAAAACGCACAAATTCAGCTTTCTGGCGATACTACTGGTGATACAGCGGGCGAAGACGTAATGATTCGTACACGTAATCTTGAGCCTAGTGAAAGTGCCGCTGTGATTGAATCTTTGACTAAATCTATTGGTAACAATACAGTTAAACGTATTGAAACTGTAGGTGCTGTAATTGGTTCTGAAGTTACAGAACATGCGTTGTTAAATCTTGTTATAGCGTTTGCGGCATTAGCATTGTATATTTCTTATCGCTTTGAATATAAAGTTGCTATTTCTGCGCTCGTTGCTATTTTCCATGATTTGATTATGGTTCTTGGGGTATTCTCTTATTTCCAATTAGAAATTGATGCGTCTTTCTTGGCGGCTATTCTTACGGTTGTAGGTTACTCCATGAATGAATCTGTAGTTATCTTTGACCGTGTTCGCGAAAATACACATACACATAAACGTTCTGATACATTTGCAGATCTTGCGAATGCATCTATTACACAAAGTATTCACCGTAGTTTCTATACATTAGCTACCGTTATGTTTGCCTGTGTATCCCTTTATCTATTCGGTGGGGACACTACAAAGAACTTTGCTCTTTGTATGATTATTGGTTTTGCTAGTGGTGCGTATTCCTCTATCTGTGTAGCTACATCCTTATGGGTTATGTGGAAGAGTCGCAACAAGAACGATATCCGCAATCAACAATAATATATAATGCTTTTACCTATTATTGGTAAAAGTATAAGAACCTCTCTGTATTATATTCAGAGAGGTTCTTTGTTTATGTATCATTTATTAATAAATTATTACTATGGATAACTCATAGATATATGTATAGGATATATGTACATAGTAAGGAATATACTTATTGAACTCTTTGTATAGGGGGCGTAAAATAGCAAGGTAACACAATGTTGAAAAGGGGATAGATAGATGGATTCAAATCGATTATGGAGCCCTGCTTTTATAAACTATGGTATAAGCAGTGGCATTTTATATATGACACAATATGTTCTTGTAGCAGCCTTGCCGATAGTCATAACCTCTGAATTAAGTGGAAGTGATTTAGATGCGGGATTAGCGATGACCTATTTTCAAATAGGCACAATTGTATGTAGGCTCTTTGCAGGTCGCTTGATTGATGGCTTTAATAAACGAGTTGTATTACTACTATCAACTGCTTTATTTTTCATCATTATGGGGCTCTTTAATTTTACAACCTCTTTAGAAGCCATCTTTGTATTGCGGGGGCTACATGGTGTTGTATTTGCTTTGGGCACGACTGTAATGGCGGCGTTGGCGGTATTGGTGTTACCTCCTAATCGAAAGGGGGAGGGCATAAATATGTTTGCTATCTTTTCGAATGTGGCAATGGTATTAGGCCCTGCAATAGGCTTATATGCACTTGCTTCATATGGTAGTATAGCTCTCTATCTTTTCTTAACTATTATGACTGGCTTAGTCCTAGTATTGAGTAATTGTATTCCCTTATCAAAAGAATTAGCATCGCCTAAACCATCTACTCACAAAGGGTGGCATATATCTCAATTTATTGAAAAAAGAAGTTTACCTTGGGCTTTAATGGGACTATTTATTGGCTTTACATATTCTGGTGTGTTAGTATTTATTCCCATTGAGTTAAATAGTATGGGCGCTGGTATTTGGGGTAGTGCATTTTTTGCTATCTTTGCAGTAATGATCATAATTAGTCGCCCTTTAGTAGGAAAAGCATATGCTCGGTATGGCTCTACATATATTATCTACCCAGGCCTAGTACTCTTTATACTAGGACTATTAGCGTTAGGAATAGCTACTACGCCATTAACCATAATATTAACGGCCCCTTTGTTAGGTTTAGGTTATGGTGCAGCACAACCAGCATTTCAAGCGTTAGCCATTCAATCAGCACCAATAGAACGGGCTGGGGTATCGACAGCAACATATTTTTTAGCATTAGATATAAGTGTGGGGGCGGGATCTGTCATTCTTGCTCTGTTAGCTAGTGCTGTAGGATATCAGTATCTTTATATGTTTACAGCGGTGACAATGATTGTAGCGTTGGCTTTATATCATATATGGATAAAGAGGTATACGCCTCTAGAACTGTAAAACAAATATAGTGATATAGTAAAAGCTACTAACCGTATTAGACTATTAGACACAATATAATAATCAATCCTTAGAATGTATTTTATGGTATGTTCTAAGGATTTTTCTTTTATCAAACAGTTATAAGCTTATAGGTTTTTAAGATAGTACTTAAAAATAATATGAATAAAGATAAAAGAGAAAATAGTGTTATAAAATTTAAATCCTTAAATTTGTCGAAATTAGAAGTAATTTTTGAAATGTGTAGTGAAAATAAAATGAAGTTGTAAAAATGGCCACTTTATGTGTTGACGATATTTTTATTTATGCTATACTTATACAAGTCGTTAGGACACAGCACAAACGACAAGCAAAAAAACTTCTAAAAAAGTTTTGAAAAAGTGCTTGACGGAATGAGCTGAACTTGATAGAATAATCAAGTCGCCAGTTGATGAAACACTTCGAAAGAGGTCGTGGAAACTGGTACAGATCTTTGAAAACTGAACAATGATAGGTAATCAATCATATGATTG
>CABSJA010000023.1 GCA_902477915.1 uncultured Veillonella sp. | reverse complement strand
TGAAAAAAACATTGGCAGCTGTTTTGGCAGCAGGCGCTTTATTCATTGGTGGTATCGGTAGTGTTGATGCGGCAAATTGGTATACAGTTGGTACAGATAGCAATGGTATCACTTGGTCCATCGATAACGATTCCGTTAAAAAAGATGACAAAAAAGCTACTTTGGACATCAAAGCTATGGACTATGAAGGTTACCACTACATCGTAACTGAAGAGTTCAACCACAAAAAACGCGAAGTAAAAGACGTTAAGGTTACTCTTTACAACCCTCAAGGTTATGTTGTGAAAGAGGAACAACCTAATAAGTCTACTCGTAAGGTTGAACAAGGCACTCCTGCATATGCTGTGTACACACTTATCTGGGGTGACAAATAATCTGATCCTTCGAGGGTTATGATTCTTTGTGAAAGCTTCACACACGCACGTTCTCATTAGAGAACGTGCGTTTTTTCTTTTATTTAAATTGACATGCGTTTTTCTTTTATTTAGATTGACGTGTATTTTTCTGTTGTTTTAATTCCCGAAAAATTGGTGAATTATTTACCCATTCGTGATACAATGGGAATATTATTACGCATTTATGTAATTTCTATCTTGTTGAAATATACTGACGTACAATGTCATGTAGAATGTCACTCATAATGTCACTTATAATTTCATGCGCAATATTATGGTATCTAGAGAGGGATGATTGACCATAATTTTGCACAAAAGTGTAACATTTCTACATAGTATAAACTTTCACCATAGCGTATACTAGAGGTAAGATGTGGAAGTACGCCTTGAGCACAGTGCTCTGTAGTTTTGCCGATGTTTCCCAAAAGGTTGATAGTTTTAGTTTGTTAGAGGAGGTCCTCATGTCTCAATACGAATTTATCGATAAACGCGTGCCGATTGCGCTCGACAATCCATCCATTTATCACGACATTTCCAAGTGTAAAAACTGTACGTTATGCCGTCGCGCTTGTGCGGACGTAATGAGCGTACTCGACTACTACGATCTCGACGCAAATGGCGACGTGCCTGTATGTATCCACTGTGGTCAATGTGCGGCTGCATGTCCATTCGACTCCATGCATGCTAAATCCGAGCTTGAAAAGGTGAAAGCAGCTCTTGCAGATCCTGAAAAGATCGTTGTTATTCAAACAGCTCCAGCTGTTCGTGTAGCTATCGGCGAAGGCTTCGGTTACGAACCAGGTACATTCCTTGAAGGTAAAATGGTTGGTGCATTGCGTGCATTAGGTGCAGACTATGTAGTAGACACTAACTTTGGTGCGGATTTAACGATTATGGAAGAAGCATCTGAGCTTGTTGAACGTCTTAAAACTGGCGGTCAAATTCCTCAGTTCACAAGCTGCTGCCCAGCGTGGGTACGCTTTGCGGAAATCTACTTCCCTGAATTGATTCCTAACTTGTCTTCCACACGTTCTTGTATCGCTATGGAAGCAGCTATGATTAAAACTTACTTTGCTGAGAAAAAAGGCATTAATCCTAGCAATATCGTATCTGTATCTGTAAACCCTTGTACGGCTAAAAAAGCAGAAACAAAGCGTGAAGAAGAAAATGCAGCAGCTCGTTTCTATGATGACGAATCCCTTGGCATGGATACAGACATTTCCATTACAACTCGTGAGTTCATCCGTTGGATCCAAGAGGAAAACCTCGACTTCAATGCTATTGAAGAATCCCAATTCGATGACTTAATCGGTATGGAAACTGGTGCATCCATCATCTTCGGTAACACTGGCGGTGTTATGGAAGCAGCTATGCGTACAGCGTACAAGCTCATCACTGATAAAGAACCACCTCCATATGCTTTGACTCACCTCGAAGACGTTCGTGGTATGGAAGGCGTTAAAGAGGCCACTGTTCAATTAGGTGATGACGTTACATTGTCCGTTGCTGTAGTGCATGGCGGTAAAAATACACGTGACTTCCTTAATGCGTTGAAAGACAGCGATAAACACTATGACTTCATCGAAGTTATGGCGTGCCCAGGCGGCTGTATTGGTGGCGGCGGTCAACCGCGCACTAAATTGCCGCAAGCTGTGAAAACTAAGGAAGCTCGTATCGGTGGTCTTTACGAAGCTGATGCTAACTACAAATGGGTTGCTTCTTATGAAAACCCAGAAATCCAAGCATTGTACAAAGATTTCTTAGGCGAACCATTGGGTCACAAGGCGCATGAATTATTGCATACACACTACACAGACCGCAGCGCGGTGCTTGGTGATCGCAAAGACGTAACACCTGAAACATGCCCAACATCCCCTAAATATAAGGGCTAATAGCATTACAAATTAGCTAATTTACTCAGTACGAGTTGTTTCGAATGTATTCTGGCGATGAATACATCGATACATTAGTATAGTTAGACTGGTATATGAGTAACTAACTGAACAGACATAAATCCTACGGGTCATGAGTGACTTGATACTTATGTAGACATTGACTACTAAGTGTCACCTTACATGCGATTCGTAGGATTTTTATGTATAACATTCTTATAGTTTTGTATATGTTATATGTATGGATCTCATAAGACCCGATATTGTGACTGTATGTACTATCATAATTGTTTCATATCAATGGATTGCCTCGTATATTAATTGTTACTACTACTTTATAACTTTATTATGATAAATTGATATAGAAAACTGGCTTTCACATGAGGAAAAGATGAATTATATAGTGTATAATATATAGAAAGGTATCATGTAAGAGAGTATTACAAGGAGTTTTGTGGAGAGATGAACTTGTTTTTACGGCGTGCCCTATGTGGCATGGCCTTGATTGTCGCCGCCATCGGTACTGCGGGATGCCAGCATGAGAGTCAGGCAGAGCAGGAAGAGGTACGAACTGTGTCGTATCGGGCCGTCATGCAATCTGACAAGCCTGTCCCTGAGAAGGTAAATACCTGGCTTGGGGCTATGTCTCAAGAGGACAAGATAGGCCAGCTGATGATGATTAGCCTTCATGGCAGCACGGTAGGACAGTCTCAAAAGGACGTCATCAGGAAATATCGTGTAAGCGGCGTTATGCTAACCAATGAAAATCTAAATAATAAAAACCAAGTGAAAGCTTTCACAAACGACATCATGCAAACGGCCTCAACGGCGAGCATGGTGACGCCTTATATAGCGATTAATCGAGATAAAGTGTTGCGTTCTAATGAAAGTTTCTTGCGCTTGCCAGAGCCCAATCGTTGGGGCCAATTACCGATGGAACGGATTATTAATTTAGCGACCCGATCGGCTATCGAAATGCGCGACATGGGATTCAACCTCGTCATCGGGCCGAATGCGAACCTTGGGGTGCCGAATGTGTCCTATACATCTGATCCTACTTGGGCAGGGCATATGGACCTTGCTATGGCGGAGCGGTACCAAATCAACAAAATGTGGTTTGGTTACAATTACTTCCCAACGGTGAGCCTCGGCGATGCGTCCTTTGAGACCGCTAATGATGCGAAAGCATATCTCAATACTACGGATGTAGCTGTATTCAAACGCCTCATTACACAGACGACGGCGAATACGTATATGCTCGTTATGAGCCATGTGCAAATCCCGGCTATCGACAATGCACACTTGGCCAGCACTTCTAAGGCGATTATCACGGATTGGCTACGGCATGAGCTTGGCTATAATGGGGTGGTCTTGACAGACCGTGTCGATGTAGGTGCCTTGCAAGCAAACCAAAAAATAGGGGACTTTGCGGTAGACTCCATCGTGGCGGGCAGTGATATCGTTCTCCTTGATGCGGATACTGTTCACATCGATGAAGTCCATCGAGCATTAACCCAAGCCGTGGCGAACGGAACGATTACGAATGATCGCCTTAATGATGCGGTTAAGCATATTCTACTCATGAAGATGCAAACGCAAATGCAACAATAAGGTTAGGAACGCTCTCGCAGGTATCGTCCATAAACATAACTATTACATATACATATTGATATACATATACATATAAACATATACACATGACGTGCTTATCCTAGATAGGCACGTCTTTTTTTATACTTTCCTCTGTATAGTTGTATTGGGGTTACAACTGTATAGAATGTAGTAAATATGGGAACTTTCACAAACATATGAGTAAAAAGTAAACCATTAAATAAGTATATTTTATGCGTAAAAAATTTAACATAATCAAAAGTCATGTTAATAATATGAAAATAAGTTTAAATTTGTTTTAAATTTATGATATAATAGTCTCCATAGAATGTTGGAGGTGAGAGTATATGAATTTTGTGGGACGTGCTGAAATTATTGAGAGTATCCAGTCCCGTATTGCGATGAATCAAATGAGTTTGTGTGTTGTGTATGGTCCGCATCGCAGTGGCAAATCCTATGTGGCTTCCCAGCTTGTGCGCCGTCATAAGGCGTTATACTTGGCGGGGCGCATGGCTAATGAAGCCATCCATGTAGCCGATATGAATCGAGCTCTTGAGGCACGTTTTGTTCCTGCTGATGGGCAGGATAAATTCGAACCAATCACTAGCTTGCAAGAGGCCTTTGAGGGTCTATTTGAAAGCAGTGTAAAAACGCCTCAGACTGTGGTGATTGATGATTACCCTTCCTTGGTGGAGGCTGTACCTCAGTTCCCTATTCACTTGCGCGATTTGTTAGATGCTTATAAAGAAACGAGCCATTTGAACATCATCTTGATGGCGAATGGGTTAGAACAACTGGATGGCCGCATCATTGGCGATCGCAGCTTGATCGGCCCTTATGTGTCGGAATATTTCGAGGTGAAACCATTCTCCTTGGTGGACATGAAATCCTTGGGCCTTCACTATGCCAAGGATGACTTGCGTACCGTGTTCGCTGTAACAGGTGGTTTGCCTGCCTATGTGCAGTACTTTAATAATGGTGAAAGCATCGATACGAACATTATTAATTTGTTCTTCTCCGTATCGGGCGCACTCTTTGAAGAAACGCAGCATATCTTACATCGAGATATGAAAAATATAACCGGTGCTAACGCAATCCTATCTGGCCTTGCTACACTAGAGAGACCATACTATGTGGAGCTGTTGCAAGCGAGCCAAATTAAAAGCGGCACCTTTACATCTCGCTTAAACGACTTGATGGCCATGGGTCTCGTAGGTCGTATCCAAGCGAACAGCCGTGGGCCAGCGAAATACGCTGACTACCACTTCACAAATAGCATGTTCCATTTTTGGTACCGCTATGTGTATAAATACTGGGGCGACATCGTCCGTGGCAATGGTGCAGATGTGTACCAAACCTACGTAAAACCACAGCTAAAAGACTTTGTGGAAGCCTCCTGTATTGCCATGTAATCAGACAATTTAAATACGATTACCTGTACAATTATTTGTAATATCAGAATTCGTTACGCCTAACGTGTATATCAGTAATTGTAACTTACGTACTATTACCCAATGGTAGTACTAATTCCTCTAAAAGAGACACCATATTCCTCTAAGGTGTCTCTTTTTATTTTCAGCAATTACCTATCTAGGTGTATAGTTATGTCTTTTAATGGATAGAAATTAATGTTACATTGCAACAGAATATGTGGGAATTCTAAGGAATTGCCAATTTGTCAAAATCCCCGTTCCGCGCTATTGTGTAGATAAGCGCTATGCCATGGCAGGAAAGGGGATTTATGTTATACACAAACGAAGAACCGTTAGTACAACGAACCTGTATTAAAACTGCAAGCTTACAATCTGAGGAAATATCTTCAAAGGGAACTTCTTCTAAAGAAGTACTATCTAAGAGACCTTTTTATAAGGAAGTAGAATCTGAAACGATACCGCCTAAGGAACCAGAGTACAAGGTACCAGATGAGTTGAAACTACAGACTCTTATCTGTGGTCATCAGGTCTTAACATCCTTATCGGATAAGAGCCTCGTGTCGATCTGTCAAAATCCAAATATGCGAATACAGACTGTTGGCTATCAGCCTTGGTCCGCCGATGAGCTGCGCCATGATGCGGCTCAAATCGAGCTCTGTCGCAGGTATCGACCACTCATCTTACACTATACGAATAAAACGGGGAACCGCGAATTCCGTGAAGACCTAGAGAGCTATCTGTGGGCCATCCTTTTAGAATCGATTTATAGCTTTGATTTAAAAGGCTCCGTACCGTTCCCAGGCTTTGTGAAAGCTGGTGTTAGGTATGGTTACATGCGGTATTGGAAGCGGGAGCGGTTGCGTAATCATCGAGAGATTCATATACTAGACCGCATCACCGATGATGGCGAGGTAGCTGTTGGTATGGATATCTTCTCATCTGGAGAAAATATAGCAGACATGATCATGACGGCCGATGAGGAACAACGACTACGGGCTCGCCTCGTATGGGCTCTCGGTAGATTATCTCCAGATCAACAAGATCTATTACGCCGCGTGTACGGTGATTGTAAAAGCCTCGTATCCGTCAGTGAAGAACTGAATTGTAGCCGCCAAGCTATCCAACGGCGCCATGAACGAGCCCTGCGGAAGCTGCGCAGATACTTGACGACAGACTTTAAGAAACTACGAGTACACTAAATACAAATGTAATATGCCTATACATTCATTAGATATATATGTTTTAGAGTTGTGCACGTATTAGAGTTATGTGCTAATTAGAGCTAAGTTCTTATTATAATGATATGTGTTAATATAATTTAATTTCTTATTTATATTCTGATTTTTGTATAATTACGTTAATCGCGATTAACAGATATACATAAAATATGCAATTCTCAATTTAAATGAGAAAATAATGACGCATATAGGTTGATATTACTTTTACAGGATCATAAAGTCTTTAATTTTACATAAATTTCTATAGTTTTGTGTATATATTTACAAATTATACAGTGTGATATACAATTAAATCAGCAGCAGATTAAAGCATGCGAATCTGCTTTCACAGAACACGTGTTCATTGTATTGTTGAAAGGAATGTTCCTAAGTTGAGGGGAGAGAATTCCTATGATGACATGTAATGAAGTACCAGTAGCGGTAGCCACTTGGCTATCTAAGGGAGAGAATTTGGATTTGATCTATACGAATCCGAAGAATCATATTGTTTGTTTTATTCCTACCTATGAACCTGGCGGCGGTGACAGCACGATGTGCTATTTCGTAGATGGCCGTCAAGAATTGGTACATCTGCCAATTCGTACCATCCTACGTGAGCTGGCCTTACAAGAAGGGTTGAGGCCGAATTATATCATGACCAGTGACGGTCGACGCAGCAGCTATACGGCGCCTAAGACCTATGGGCCGCATTTGACCTTTGGTCATATTAAATGTCGGCGCCCTATCGGCAAGGACGTGGTGTACGGACTCTTTAACGTGGCGATACCTTATCAGTACATCGTTACCGATGGCCCTGATCCAGATACGAGCTACATTCACGTGGGTGACTTTAAACCTATCTTGGTGTACCAAGCTCCACACCATGTGAAACACAAGCTGAACGAAGCCATGCTAGAACACTGCAACTACGTGCGCAAAATGCTAGCCCGCATCAAACTCAGCCAAAACCCACAAGTCGTGGCCGAACTATTTATCGCCTGGAGAGACCTAACAAGATAAAACGTTAGGGGGAAGAGAAGAATAAGTAGGGGAGAGAAAAAGGAGGAGAGTTTATAGACAAAACAATCATATACGGGAGATGCAAATAAAAGGTTATCATTAAGACAAATCAAATAACGTTCTACTAATAGTAAAGCCCACCCCAAATAGGGGTGGGCTTCATTTTAAATTCATTTTATGAAAGGGTTTTATATTTATAATTATTTGTTTAACTGTATATAGTATAGTGTTGATAAATAATGTGTTATGTTTTGCACTGTTGTATACAATGGGGAAGTTATCATGAAGCGTTTTGTAAATAAGTTGTTGTTGTTGTCTTTTTTAGGTATTAGCTTAGCTCAAGGTGTCATGGCACATACTGATGATTCTGGTGTATTAGGTGGTTTAGAAAATAATCCTGATTTATATAGTTATTTAAATAACTACAACTATTCATTATTTTTAGCAGATCATAGATATGGACATCATGATATGTATATCTCAGCAGATAAATCTGTAATAGTTTCTATTTGGGATGCACCAATACGGCCAGATATTTTTATCATAAAACCAGGCTATGCCACAAATAAAGGAATAACTGTAGGTATGAGTAGAAGTGATGTAGAAGCTACATATGGTCCCTTAGTGGAATACTCGATTTATCAAACTCCGTCAGAGCCTTATGGTGAGATTTCAGAGGGCTATGATAAATATAGCGGCTATTATATTGGTGAATATGTAGGAGCACATAATAGTGGGTTATCATTTGTATTTAACAAGTATACTGATAAAGTCGTTTTGATTAGATATAAATATGACCGTCATGGTAGCACTACTGTACTAAATGATGTAAAAGAATATACATTACTACCTTATTTACTCTAATATAATTAGAATCATAAGATTCAATTAATTCTTGTTTGATATCTACAGATATGTGGATTAGGGAGATTTAACATGAAATCAAAATTTAGATTGTTGGTGTGTATGTGTTTTAGTATTATGTGCTTATTTTCTGCATTAACTATTAAAGCAGCTCAAGTTCCATTAGACAGTGTTATTCGTGCGTCTCAAAAGGTAGCCGGTGATTGGTATGATGCTAGTGGCAATAAGGTATTAAGTATTTCAAACGGATATATTAATGGTTGCCGTATTGTGGATGGTGCTGATTTTGTTGGTGGTTATCCTGGGGCAGGTGTTTTTATTATTCAAGAGGCTCAAGGTAGAAAAGCTATTCATCTAGAGTGGTTGGGTAATGGCGAGCACAGAACCTTGATTATGGATAAAAAGAACCAATTAACTAATCGATTGCAAAAGGAGCATTATGAATCCGTTCGTGGTGTGCATTTAGGAATGACTCGACAACAGGTAATTGATCTGCTTGGTGCTCCAAGTTCTAGTGATGTTCGTGGGCGTGAGACATTAAAATATGTGGATTTAGGACTAAGTGTCGGTCTTGATCATAATATGGTTACAGTTATTACGATTACTGGTAAAGGTAGTCATTTCGATAAGTCTGGATTGGGAACTGATGCATCTATGATTGACTACTATAACTTCTATCAATTTAATCGAATGCCATCTGAACTTTCAAAGAATACATTCCAAGGTCCGTTCTCTATTGGTCATGGCGAATACATATTCTTTAGTGGTAAAGAGATTTCATTGTCTGTTTATAGTAATTAAAGAAGTAAGTATTATGTATTGTTAAGTACATACAATATAAAGTGTGTATGAATGAAAATCCAACTGTAAACATAAGGGGAGTTATAATGAATAAAAAGTTTTTATTGTTAGCCGGTGTTTTGTCTGTATTGAGTATGAATGGTTTAACGGTTCATGCGGATTCTACGGTTTCTACAAATAGTGAAAATTTGTTGGTCAATACGAGTACGAATGCAGATGGTTCTACGAATTATGAGATTTCTACGACGAATTATCCTACGTATCAAGGGACATTTATAGGTACTGGTGGGGATATTAATCACGGTATTCGTATTGAGTCTGATGGTATATCCATTAGTGATACGGTAGGAGAGGATGCTGGTCATCCTGATGATCGTCATGCTCATTTTGGGGCGGGTCATTTTGATATGTATAACGGCACGCATGAGCTTGTCTGGATGGAGGACTATGGCTTGGCTATCCTCGATCGAAAAGATAATAAATATATGGCACAGATGGAGCCTAAAACTTTCACAATGAGCAATGTACAGAGTGGTGATAAGTCTGAGCTCAGCACCGATGGTACGAAGATTGTGCATTATGATAATGAGAATAGCACTGAATACAATACGAATTATGGGTATAACGGGGTGACCATCACGACTACTGATGGGGACCATGATAATGAGAAAACGGTGTCTATTACTAATAAAGGCCTCGATAATGGGAACAATAAAATCGTAAATGTGTCCAAAGGTGAGGTTTCTAAAACGTCTACGGATGTTATTAATGGCAGCCAGTTGCATGAGGTGAAAACGCAGGTCGATAACAATACGAATCGTATTTCTACGCTCGAAAATAATACGGTGAATATGGGGGACAAGGTGCTCAACAACGCCAAGTCCTATACGGATCGTCAGGTCTCCAAGGTGGGCGCTGCCTCTGCGGCATTGGCGGGGCTTCATTACTTGGACTATAATCCAAACGATAAATGGTCCTTTGCGACCAGTGTAGGCCATTATAAGAACTCAAACGCAGGCGCTATTGGGGCCTCTTATCAGCCGAATGAAAACTCCATGGTTCATGCTGGTGTTACCCTTGGTGGTGAAAGCATGTTTAACATCGGTGCTTCTTTCAAGGTAGGCGAACAAGACCCAACACTTAAAACAAGCCGCTTTGAAATGGCTAAACAAATCAAAGATTTACAAGCCGACAATGCATCATTACGTGCAGACAACGAAGAACTACGCGCTGAAGTAAACGAAATTAAAGCAGCGTTGAAAAAATTGCAATAAGCATAAATAGGCACGTTCTCTAGGTTATAGTATACTTATACTAATGAGAGAACGTGTCTATTATTGTTTGAGAGGTGTTGTATGAAACTAAAAAGTACCTTGTTGGGCTTAGCTGTAGCATTAGCTTTCACCATGCCTATTGATGCAGCGCAGTATACTGTTCCTGAAGGGCAACCACCTGTACCAGGGGCCGACGCAAGTATTCCCGATAATGCATATCAGAACTATCGTTATGATAAGACTCGCAATATTACTACTGCTGATCACGTTAAGAAAATGGAAGATTATAATAAGCGGATTGATGGAGAGGTTCTTAAGAAAAAAGGTACTGCAGAGAAGGCAGAGCAATTAAAAAAAGCCTATGCGAAGTATTTGGATTTAATTACGCATGAATCTACTGTAATTTTATTGCACGAAGGTGACTATAAGGCTAAAGTGACATTGCCTATTTCCGTGGTAGAAAGTTATTTTGAGGACTTAAATAAAAAGGGTAAAGGCTCGTATGTTTTTGAACACAATGTTATTGCTGGTCTAGTAGGTGCTAATGAACAAGTTGAAGATTCAGGATTTAATAGAAATGATCAACGTAAAGGGGAATTTAAGTATCTGGGTATTAGTAAAGGCTATTGGGGAATAAGAGAGAAATATTCGAATGGGAATCTACCTGTAATGTATGCAGCTGTTACTTTTGATCAATACCCAAATCAGATGTATATGGCAATCCTAGGTAATAAGAATCAGCCCATTACAAAAAATTTAGAATCTACAATGGCTAATTTTGTAATTCCTTCTATGCAGACACTAGATAATCTAGATAAAACTAGTGATACTATTACGTGGGATAATCTAACCTATCGACTACCTAAGGGTATGATGTTAGATAGGGAAGAAAAAAGTGATAACTTTCAAGGTCGAGTGTATGTTGGAGATAGTATGAAACTCGTTGTTGCACGTAGTGCCTTAGCAGATAAAGCGGTGCCTATACAGTTGTATACTCAGACTGTTTTAAAACACTTTTTTTATAAAAAGAATCCAATATTAGTAAAAGATATACCTCTTCAAGCAGCCTTAATATGGAATAATGGTGTTCCTTCTTATCTTTTGGAGCAATATAATCCAGGTAAGAAATCTCGTATTTTCCATCTGATAACAGATGATAAATATGAATACTATATTTCGCTTGCCTATGAAGATGGTAACAATAAGTATAATCATATTGAACTACGTAATATAATGGAATACTTAGACTTCGGAAATACCAAGCAACTAAGACATGCTAGTAATAAAAGAGTAAAGAAATAAGAAAAAGACCGTACCTTTTGGTGCGGTCTTTGCTACATTTATCTAAATATTGCTATTATTCGTTCCTTATTGTATCGTATATTAGTTCGTTCTATAATAGAATTAGGATAGTTGGACGAGGTTGGGCTTCTCTTCGTTTTGAAGGGAGGGTTGCTTATGAGTGGTTATAAAATCATTATGATTATCCTTGGGATTTTATCAGTCATGATATCCTTTGGAGCACTTGTGGCGCTTATTTGTCTAGAAATAGCAAAATAGCCCTTCGTTTCTTCGGAAATTAGATAAAACGAAAAGGCCATTTCTACATATTATTAAGTTTGTGAGATGAGCCTGACGTCACTACTCGTCTGACTATCTATCTATATTATAGTAAGGTTATGATATATCGTCAAATTGTGATGAATGTGTATATGGCACATAATTTAAGGATATCGTTATAAAATAAGAAAACTCCTATTGGTTTAACCGATAGGAGTTTTTTCTTAGAGAACTCTTTTAGAACGTTCTCTTACATTATTCTTTTAAGTTATTCTTTTAAATCATTTGGTATAGCCGGTGGAGCCGGTGGTTTACCCATGGCTCTTTCAATGCATACGACAGCTACAAAGACTATGAGGCTGACGATGGAACCAAAGATGATGGACATAATGCCATATGGATTGCCCACGAATTCCCAGTATACGCCTGCGATAGAGCCGAGCACGATGGACCAAATGCCAGCGCCAGCTGTTGCATTTTTCCAGGTAAGGCCTAGTAGGAAGGCAGCGAATGGGCCCGCGGATCTCATGGTGAAAGCAAATACGAGCATTGGAATGATGGCTTTGCTTACGAGAGAGATAACGATAGCGATAATGCCGAGGAATAGCACGCATAGACGGCTATATCTTGTGAGCTGAGCATCTGTAAGGCTTTTACCAAAATGATGTTCCACAATATCCTTGGTAAATACAGTTGCGGCGCCTAAGAGATCGCCTGCGCCTGATGAAAGCGTCGCTGATACGACAGCGGCCATAACGAAGCCTGCCATAATCGGAGGCATGAGGTTAAGTGCTACTGTTGCCACTGCATTATTGGCTTCAATGTTCGGGAATTCAGCCAATGCTACGAGGCCCAATACGGCAGGAACAAAGGCGAATAGAGCCATAATAATACCACAGATGATAGAACCGAGAACAGCGGTTCTTTCATTCTTGGCTGCGAAGTACCGTTGCACCGATTCTTGCCCTGTGGAGAAGGTCATGAAGTACATGATAATAAGGCCGATGATGGTTTTCCAACCAACCTTTGTGAAGCCCAGCTGTTCAGGTGGTAATTTAGACACTACTGTTTCCCAGCCGCCCACATTGTGTAATACAAATGGCACAGCGAGGGTAAAGCCTCCAACGAGAACGAAGAAGTGGATAACGTCTGTCATTGTTACGCTCCACATGCCGCCGGACATGGTGTAAATTACGAGTACCGCGCCGCAGATGAGGATGGCGAGCTCTGTTGAAAGTCCAGTAAGAACGCTAATAATGGTTGCTGTTGCAGTAATCTGTACGCCTGCCAAGGTAATTGTTGCGAGCATAGAAAGAATCGACGTAATGAGATGGCTAGATCCACCAAAGCGACGACCGATGATCTCCGGTACGGTCGTTGCCATGGCACGTCGTAACAGTGGTGCGATGAAAGCAACGAGAATAACCCCAATCCCTGCAGAGACTACGTACCAACCTGCAGATAAACCCCAAGAACCATATGCTTTCGCGGCTACACCAACGGTACTCCCGCCACCGATCTCTGTAGCAGCTAACGTGCCTGCCGTCATAAGAATCCCAATACGACGACCTGCGAGTAGATAATCAGTACTATCTTTTACACGAATATGACAATACACGCCGACCAATAAATTCAGTAATAAATAGGCACAAACAATGACCCATATAATAGTTAAAGCGTCCATATGCCACCTCCTAAACTACAAACTAGTTAGAGACATATACTAAATCACCCTTACTACTTGCGGTGCATATATCAAGTATAGTTTAATTATCCATAAAAACTGAGGAAAATACAAAGAGGAGTTTCTTGCTGAATTGGAGAATGTATATATATTAGGAACTAAAATATAAAATTATTAATTATAGGCACGACCTTGTTTGCATAGTATACTTATGCTAATAAGGTTGTGCTTATTTTATTGAGAGTTGTAGTTCCCTATAGTTTTAGAGAGAGGTTTTTATGATTCAACGTATTTTGTTGCTAGCCCTTGTGTTGCTAGCTTTCACCATGCCCACAGAGGCAATTACATATCAGGAGTTGAAAACATCACCACAGTTTAAGCTGGTTCATACACGATCGATGAATGGTTCCATGGAGAGTGGTGGCTTGTATATCTATTTGAACACGTATTCTATTGAGGCCCTTCGCTATGCACCTCCACAGTATTCTTTGCGTGGGACCTACTATGTTGTGATGGATACGTCTTATCAATCTACTATCGATGAGAGACAGCTCACCGTGGATTATGATACTAACTATTCGTTAGCGACCCTTATTCATTCGTCTCGTATAATGAATCCGAGTCCATCTATGATGGCTTTGATTGAGGCTAGTGAAAGTAAGTCTGGTTTGGCTATGACAGAGGTAGATGTGGCGAAGTATACCTTTGATGGGGCGACGAAGCCAATGCATTATGTGAATGATACGCGTAAGTTCCCACTTAATCGTAATAACACTATTATGTATGATATAGCGGATGCTATGTTTATGTCTGTGTATCAGCAGCATTTTGATGATATTGTGGTACAGTGAGGTGGATGATGAAAAGTATATATTTACTTTCACTATGGTTATTAGTCTGCCTCGTATTACCCATGAAAGGTCAAGCCGTATCACAAGCTGAGTTACTAAATCCGCAGCATTATCAACATATCGACTCTACCGTTGATTCTGGTCGAGGAGATGGCAAATACTTGGATCTTTCATCTGTTAAGTCTGTAACGGCACCGAATGGTCATCGTCGTATTGAAGCCAGCATTTATGTTTCCATGCCTGCTGCTAATATGATTCAAGGACTTTCAGTACAATACGATTACCAAATGGATCGTTCTTTGCGCCATTTAATTAATGATCATGATAAAAGTTTAAAACAAGGTGACAAGACGCCATATATCTCTATTTGGCGTGCAAAACAAGGGAACTCAGGAATCACTGGAACTGTTAATGATGGTGGTACCTATTATAATGATGGACAGATTCGTCAACAACGTGTATATAAAGAAAATCTAAATGCTATGATTCTACCTGCTGAATTTGGTGACGAAAAATATAAATTGCCTAATTTGATGTATAAAAAAGCATATGGCATTGCCTATGATGATGAGCCGTAAGGTAAGATTAATTAAATTGCAATAAATCAATATATTTCTTTGTGGGGAATTCTATATGATTATCGAAATTAAAAAGAAGCATATTATTGTAACCACCATTTGTATAATAATAGGTATTGTAATTGGTGTTGGGGGAGTATTCTTAATACAGCAGATTAAAGATAATGGGCAGAGCACTAAAGAAGTTACTAGTACTACTCAAGTATCTACAAATGAAATAAGTCGAGACGAAAATGTAAGTTCTAATTTATCTGATAAAAAAGACGGTGATTTAACATTTTATAAAAATGGAAGATATGGGTTTTCTGTGCGGTACCCAAGTAACTGGGTTAAAGGGACTCCTCCAGCTAATGGTGATGGTTTAGTTATATCCCCACAAGATGGGACTATAGAAATGCGCATATTTGGTTCCAATAATGTAGTAAATAAAACAGTATATAATGAGTATAATCATGCTTTATCGAATGCTTATGAATCTGGTATTCCAGGATTTCATATGGTCAGCGATGATTGGTATGTTGTAACATATTCAGATGGTACATTTATTTATTATATAAAAGGATTTGTTGGAAAAGGTTCTATAAATACTTTAAGAATAAAATATTTGCAATCTATGAAAGATCAATATCAAGCTATGATACAACAGTTAGAGGGAAGCTTTAATCATGGAAATCTTGAAATAGTGCATTGATTATAGAGTAAAACACCAGTATTCTCAATGAATATTGGTGTTTTCTTTTAGACTCGTATATATTATTAAATTAATTCACTTTAGTTATATACAGTAAATATTTAATAATTATATATTTAGGTGATTAGATAAAAATTTGAGGAAGGAATATATGATGCAGAGGAAGTTTTGGAAAAATAGATTTTGGTGTTGGATTAGAAATAAGTCGGAAGAGAACTTTTCTAAGAAACCTATTTGTCTAGACGGAGAATGGAGATTAAGTTTAGTTGAAGAGTATATTAAGTTATATGATTCTTTAGGTTATGTAGGTTATAAGTTTGATATGGAACTATCAGAAATTCGTGCTAGGATGGAAGTATATAAAAAGATGGACTTTCTTTTTATTACAAGTGCATTGACTGCATTAGTTATTAATGTAATGCAATCTGGTGTTATTAATGACTTAAATTATAATAGAATAATGTTATATTTAGCTGTTAGTTCAGCAGTTCTGCTTATTATTTTATCTATTAAGTTAGTTTTTAATGCTAAATCAGATAAGAAATGGTGGTTTAGGCCGTATTTTATATGTGTGCTAGTCTATGCAGGTCTAGTTTTTTGTTTTGATTTATGGAATATTTCTGCTTTAGGGTGTTTGTTTATAATAATTTTTACGCTTCTCACTTCTTATATTAATTATAAGTCTACTGAATATAGAGCAAGATTGGTGGCTTTAAATTATATAAAAACAAAACATGATATTAAATAGACTAGAATATTTAGCTATATATAGTAAAAAGACACCATTATTATGAAAATAATGGTGTCTTTTTTGTTTAGTTAATATGCACTTTTATAGAAATCAGATGTAAAGTTTCCATGGAACTTTAAGTTATAGGCAAGATAAAATGCCATTTCTCCCGCTGGTCTTACGATGCCAGTATCAGACCAAGGTCCATTTGGTCGTAAGTGTCTCCAATTATTATTTAAGTCTCTATCTATAAACATATCTTTTGTGTTCCAATTATATAGGAAGCGCATTGTGGTTACTTTAGATATGGAACGGTTGCCACGTTCGTAATTATTTACAGTAATAACATTTACTGCAATTATATATTGTGGTGGAGCATATTTTTGGACTACTAATGAACTACGATCAATATACCATGCGGAGCTCATATGACCATCGACTAAGATGAAGTTGGGATCACCATTTAAATGATCAGCATAGATTCCACCTGCAATAGCCGAATTACTTAAGAAAATAGAGAAAATCAATGTCATTAAAAGCAATAATTTTTTCATGGCGAACCTCCCTATTATATACGCCAGTTTTACATTTGTTTTTATTATGGCATATAAAAACAAAAAAGCTCTAAATAATAAAACAATATTTCATAATAAATTCATAAATTTAAGTCGGATAATATCCTTAACTATAAAATTATTAATTATAGGCACAGTCTTGTTTGCATAGTATACTTATGCTAATAAGGTTGTGCTTATTTTGTTGTAATGTGAGAGAAGAAAAAGAGAGGGCTTATGTTACGTAAAAGTGTAATTATGATGGTATTAGCAACTGCTTTCACCATGAATGTAAGCGCTGTACAGATCGACGTGCCAGCCGGACAGCCGCCTATGCCTGGGGCGGATGCGAGCATTCCTGCTAATGCGTATGAAAATTATTCCCATAGTAATGAAAAGGCGATACAAGAAGCAGAGGCATTTAGTGCTAAAGTACAGAAGACCGTAGAGAAACCTAACATTGCGATAGAAAAGGTTTTCAAAGAGAAATCTGGATTGGCTAAAGCTGTTAAGCTGGGGGAATACTCACAATCTACTGTCATCTTACTTCATGATAAAAAGAATAATATTCGTTTATCTGTGCCAAATATTAGCTTGCGTGGAGACACGGTTGAATCTAAATCAAGTGATGGTCCTCTATTTGTGGTTCGTGGTTTTACAAGTATTTTGATGGTGGGGCCACCACATGGTAAAGAATTTAGTAAACGTATGCATAATGAAGGTATCTATACATATCCAGGCTTAGAAAATGCATCTTGGAAAATCCTTAAAGCGAAGACACATGTAATGTATACAGAGTTTACGCCTAAGAACACGAACACTACCTATGGTATTACATATCTTGGAGGTGGTGATGTGAAGGAACCATACCAAGATAAAATAGCTGAAGTGGTAATGAGTAATTATATTATTCCATCTATTGAATCTCTATCTAGGCTGGATAATTATAGCCATGTTAAACATTGGGATAATTTTAGTTATCGTATTCCTAAAAAGGCTAAGCTCGTGAGCGAGGCTATGGAAGATAACAAATATGAGGTTCGTACTTATGAAGCCTCAGGAATCAAGATCCGTGTATTACGCTTTCAAATAGACCCTAATGTTGTTGATAAAAGTTTGGCAAAAAAACAAATTTTTGCATTTTTGAATAAATATGGTGACCTTGAGGCTCCTACACAGTATGCAACAGTTTGGAATAATGGTCTTCCAGGCTTCCTAGTTGATCGCTATAAATCTAATGGGGAATCCTATTTACGCCATTTTACAAAGGATTCTGAATATTATTATAGTTATCGCATTGATTATGATGAAAGCCAATCTTCGTATAAGCATAAACAATTGCGCGATATGGTTGAGTATGTAGATTTTGATAATGTTGAAAGTTTACGAAAGGCATCTCAATGGCGTATAAGTAATAGCCATAAAAAGAAGCTTGATGCGGATCCAATCTTTAATCCGTGGTATATGGAATGGATTAAAATATTAACTCAATAAGAAATTTTGTTTTTAAGTTTCATGATATTAGCTAGGAGAGTGCCAATGAGTAAACTCAAATATATCAAAACTATATTAGTGCTTTTGCTTAAGGCTTATCTTGTCTATTTATGGATTAACTTTGTAGAGACATTTGCTCAGCTACTCTATAATATTTATGTATTGAAAGTATATTCATTGGAGCATTTTGGTCTATTTCTATTCTTTATCTTTGGTAATATATGCTGTATTCTGTGGCTTGTTTTATGGTGTAAGCGATTACCGCCAGCTTTTAACAAGCCCCAAATATACTATAAAATTAAAGATTGGATACGATCTAAGAAACAAGACGCACCTATCTATAAAGTCCTGTTTGTCAGTTTAGCGCTTATGTTAAAACTATGTTTTGTGGTGTATATCTTAATTGTCGTCTCTACTGTGTTAAGCATTCCACTGGTAAACTATTAATCTATTTCAAACGTTAGTCTATGAGCGATTATGAAATAATCATGCTCCTCTTACAAGTACTGGCTATTGTCATTGTTTTTGGAGCCTTAGTAGCCCTTATTTGCCTTACAAAAAGCAAATAGCCCTCCGTTACCGCATGGTAGCTAAGTAAACAGAAAGGCCATTTCCTAAGTATTTTGATTTTCGAGATGCGCCTGACGTTTCGACTCGTCTGGCTATCTTCTTATATTATAGGGATAAAGATATATATCGTCAAATAGAGATAAACCATATAAATACTAAATATATACACATAACTTATATATACTAAATTATAAAATTATTAATAATAGGCACAGCCTTGTTTGCATAGTATACTTATGCTAATAAGGTTGTGCTTATTTTGTTGTAATGTGAGAGAAGAAAAAGAGAGGGTTTTATGTTACGTAAAAGTGTAATTATGATGGCACTGGCAACTGCTTTCACCATGAATGTAAGCGCTGTTCAGATCGAAGTGCCAGCTGGCCAGCCGCCTATGCCAGGGGCAGATGCGAGCATTCCTGCTAATGCGTATGAGAATTATCGTCATATTAATGAAGTAGCGGAGCAGAATGCAGAGGATTATAGTGAATTTATAAAATCACAACCTGTAAATCCTACATCTGGGATGGATAAGTTGTATCGAGAACGCCCTGGCTTGGCTAAGGCGTTGGAGTTAGCAAATTATTCTCAGTCTACCGTTGTATTGCTTCATGAAGGGGATAAGAATATTCGATTATCTGTACCAAACATTAGCTTTCGTGGAGATACTGTAGAATCTAAGTCTGGAAAAGGGCCGTTATATGCTGTACGAAACCTTAGTTCATTTTTAGTAGTAGGGCCTCCACATGGTAAAGCGCTCAATAAATATGCTGAAAAAGAAGGGAAATATACATATCCAGGTTTGCAGGATGCATCTTGGAAGCTAATGTCAAACAATGCTCATGTAATGTATACGGAGTTTACACCGAATGACTCAAAGACTACCTATGGGATTACTTATGGCGGTTGGGTTAATACGGAAGATCCATATCAAGATAAATCACCTGAAGTGGTAATGAGCAATTATATTATTCCTTCCGTAGAATCGTTAGCTGGATTAGATAATTATAGTCGTATTGAGCATTGGGGTAATTTTAGTTATCGCGTGCCTAAGACTGCAAAGCTAGTGAGTGAGGCCGTAGAGAATACTCAATATGATGTGAGAACCTATGAGGATACAGGTTCCAAGATACGTGTAGTGCGTACCTCCATATTGGGTGAAAAACGAGATGGAACGGTCATCAAGAGTTCCATATCATCTTTTTTGAGAAAGTATAACGATTTAGAAACACCTACACAATATGCAGTCGTATGGAATAATGGTATCGCAGGCTCTTTGATCGATTCTTACAAGCCTAATGGAGAGTCTTATCTCCGTCATGTGGTGAAAGATTCTGTGTACTTTTACAGTTATCGTATTAATTATGATGAAAGTAAGACCTCTTATACACATAAACAATGGAGAGATATGATTGAATATGTAGGCTTTGATGATGCGGTCAAACTCAGAAACGGTCCACAATGGAGAGAAGATGGAACCTATAAAGAGAAACTAGAAAGTGGCCTTATATTTATTCCTTGGTATATGGAGTGGGTTAAGCTATTGAATCAATAGTGTGTAATATAGTGAATGTAGTTTGAGCTAATTATAAGAAATTTCAGGAGAGAGACTATGAAAACAAAATATATGGTTATGGGGCTTGTTGTAGGCCTACAATTGGTAAGTGGTTATAGTTATGTGACAGAGGCAAGTTGGCTTAGTAAAACTTGGGACCGTCTAGAAACAAATGCAGCAAAGCAGTCTTATGATTGGCCCAAAGCTGAGCAGTATACTCATTATGCGGGTGGGCAAATTGTAGGTACTACCTTGCCAGAAGAGGACATGATGGTCCTTGGTGTTTCATTAGGTAATACCTTTGATAGTGTGAAAGCTAGTTTAGGGCAACCAACTAAAGAGACAAGTAGAGGACTTACCTATGGTGGTGTTACATTTGGGAACTTTAAAATGGATGGTGTGGGCCCTATTGTTACCTATATGATGCTCGAGAATCGTGATGCCACAACACATAGAGGCATTGCCGTAGGCGATTCCATGCGAAAGGTCCTTAATGTATATGGCAGACCCGATTTAGTGGATTCTAACAATCGATGGTTTTATGGGAAATACCGCTATCGAACTGATATGATGCATGGCATACAATTTGAACAAAAAGGCGATAAAGTCAGTAAGATTTTGATTTATAAATGATTATATTCTTACCATATCTATGAAAAAAGCCGAGCTTTTAATTCATAGAATTAGCCCGGATTTTATTAGTTTATTCGTATATTTGTATAATATAATTCTTATTGTATCGTATATTAATGCATCATATAATGTGATTAGGAGAATTAGACGATGTTGGGAAATAAGATAAACCGGAGGTCATTATGAAAGCATTTGAATCAAAAGATTATAAAGCGTTTTCTATGTTTGAGGATCGTTGGGCTCTTGTTACAGCTGGTACGCCTGAGGCTTTTAATACTTGTACGGTTAGTTGGGGCAGTATGGGCAATGTATGGGGACCTAATGGTGGTGACATGTCCACGGTGACGGTGTATATCCATCCGGCTCGTTACACTCAAGAGTTTATGGCTAAATACGATACTTTTACCGTTAGTTTCTTTCCTGAAAGCTATCGCAAGGCGCTTGGTTATTTGGGTTCTCATTCGGGCCGCGATGAAGATAAGGTGGCTAACTCTGGTTTAACACCGGTTGCAGCAGGCGATGGGGTAACTTTCAAAGAAGCAGATTTAACATTTGTATGTAAAAAACTGTATGAACATCAATTTGATGAAGCTCACTTAGCGGATAGCGTAAAGGAATATTATGCAGCAAATCCGTCTATGTATACCCAAGTTGGCAAAGATCGCTGGGAACCACACTATATGTACATCGGCGAAGTAGTTGAGGCTATAGAGGATTAGCCTTAAATAAGTCTTATATAAGGCCGATTTATATTTTATCTATATGAGCAGAGACACCTATATAGATAAAGAGATAAAGAGATATAAAAACAGCTAGTATTGCGATTTGCAGTACTGGCTGTTTTGGTTACACATCTTATTAGATTTTGAACGATGTTTTAATGGGCATGGATCCCCTCTGTATCTGGGAATAGAACATGCTCTTTCAGTTTAAAGTTAGGATTATTGGTAGACTCAAAAAACTCGATCATATTCCGTAATTTTTGAACTTCCTCAGTATGTAAAAAACTTGGGTAAAAGATGATATAGGTAAAGCTATAGGTCCCATCATAGGATTGAAAGGTTAGGATGTGATCATCCTTATGAGGTGTATAGATGTGTGTGGATAGTCCAGGAATATTATTATTCCATATAACGGTATAATTAATATAATCTGATGTTGGTTGGTAATAGTAAATATCCCAGAACGTATTTAAATTAATTTTAAAATTGTAATGACCGTTTACAACAAGATCGCGCGCATATGGGTTTTTAGGAATATTATTAGTAGAAACAAAGAATGTTATGTTCCCTTTTTTGTAGTATCTAATATCTTGGTACTCGGTGCCCTTTTCTTCACCTTTGTATATGGCGTCTTTTGGTACGCGGTATTGTACACCGTTTAAGTTTTCTATGCGTGAATATTGATTTAATTCATTTAGGTTTTGCACAGAGGGAAGCACATAATTAGCCAATAATTTATCTGTAGGAACTTTGTTCAGAACGGGGTTGTTATCATAATAGACAAACCCTGCGTGATATAAGGGATGACGCATGTTATAGCCCTTAAATTTAAAATTGATCGTGTCGATGGTAAGAGTTGTTTTTTTACCGTTTTCAAAGTGTGGTATCTTCATGCTATCCCAAGTGCTGTAGGTAACAGTAGGATATGAAAATACAGTGCCCTTTATATCAGAAATCTGTTTTGCCGGATTTTGTTTGGCCTTGTCTAGAAAGAAGTCACGAACGTTTTTATCTGTCAACTTTTCATAAGCTATTTTGGTGTTGCGCCAGTCGTAGTCTTTGGAATCTGCGTAGTCAATTTCTAAATTGAGACTTCCATTATCGGTTAAAACCCGATAGTCTTCAATGGTTCGACTTGGGTTTTTGTAACGTCCTATATCATAATCACTTTTTTGGCCCGCTACTGGGAATGAAAGCCGAATTTGGTTGTATTGGTCATGAATGGAGATGACTGTATTATGGTAATGTTGACCGCGATATATAGAGGCAGCTTTAGCATACTCAATTTCGTTTTTACTAATACCATTAGCCTTGTCTGTTAACTTTAGTGTTTCCACATAGTTTACCACATCCTTTTCAATATCAGGGGTCGTGGCTTGATAATTTATGTAAGCATCCTTTGAAATCTTTGAGTCTGCACCAGGAATATTAACATCAATGGCTCCTATTGGTGATAATATAGTGCTCATTATGAAAGCACCCGCTAATAGTGGTAGTTTTGTCATGGTAGTATCTCCCGTTTATACTCTCATATCTATTGATACTGTCATAATCCATTGGTTATGTTACTAAGTATAATTATATAACATAATACTTATTGTATTGTATATTAGTGCATTATATAATTGGGTTAGGATAGTTATACGAGGTTGGGAAATAAGATAAACCGGAGGTCATTATGAAACCATTTGAATCAAAAGACTATAAAGCATTTACTATGTTTGAAAAGCGGTGGGCTCTTGTTACAGCTGGTACACCTGAGGATTTTAATACTTGTACTGTTAGCTGGGGCAGCATGGGCAACATGTGGGGCCTAGTTGGTAATGATATTTCCACAGTAACTGTGTATATTCATCCAGCTCGTTATACCCAAGAATTCATGGCGAAATATGATACGTTTACCGTTAGTTTCTTGCCTGAAAGCCAACGTAAGGCTCTTGGTTATTTAGGATCTCATTCTGGTCGTGACGAAGATAAGGTGGCTAATTCAGGTTTAACACCAGTTGCAGTAGATAATGGTGTCATGTTTGAAGAAGCAGAGTTAACTTTTGTATGCAAAAAGCTTTACGAACATCAATTCGATGAAGCACATTTAGCGGATAAAATAAAAGAGTATTATGCATCCAATCCTCCTGAATATACAAAAGCTGGCAGTGATCGCTGGGAACCACACTATATGTACATCGGCGAAATAGTTGAGGCTATAGAGAAATAGACAATCTATGTAATACACAAATAAGGCAGTCCCTAGGGACTGCCTTATTTGCATTATTATTTTATCAAAAGGAGAAAGTGAGACGGTATTTACTACCTGTATTAATAATAACATAGGGGATGAGTATAAAATGCCACATGATAATGATGCAAATATTTAGTCGTTTGCGTGAGAATTTATGGTGAAATTTACACTAGGTTTTATAGTGAAATTTACACTATATTTTGTGTGTGATTTAGCAAAATAAGTCATAAAATTGATGAAAAATCAGTATATATGAGCCGACAGTGAGGAATAGCTTATATAGTGGGTTCTTTTGTTAAGAACTACTATAAATTGTATATTTTGATAAAATTTTATGAATTTTAACCCCACAAAAAGTGCAAAATCTGATATAATAATAGTATCAAAAATAACTACGCGAATGCGTAGTTTTCTTATTTTGTGTTTGGCGTAGGTATTCCCATGAGTGTAGTGAAGCCCTTATTATGGCTATTAGAACCGTATATCGTATATAAAGCCTATTTGTGGGCGCTCCGCTTTATAGCTCATCCGTTGACGTGGGAAGGCGAGATAGACTTATTCTCCTTAACCTTAACGGTGCTGCTCATCCTTGATGCGGTGGCATTGCCATTGGTGATTTTGTATTGCCCTGGCTTGAACCCTGGTAAGCGCGTTCCTGATTGGATTCGGCGCTTAGGTACGCCTATCTACATCGTTCATAATTGGCTTGATGGCAAGGTTGGTGGCGGTACGTCTACACCGATTGTATGGCTCCGCAAAACCTTACATTCTCTATTATTGTTCATCTATCTTCTCATCCCGCTCTACGTAGGCGGTCATCTCGTGATGGGCCTCGTGGTAGCGCTCATGTATGATGTCCTTGTTTGGGCCCATGGAGGTGTGTAATGGCTACCTGTGAATGGCCGACGACGCCCTTGTATCAGGCGTATCACGATCATGAGTGGGGCCGTCCTATTCATGATGATCGATTGCAGTTTGAACATCTCTGTCTTGAAAGCCTTCAATGTGGTCTCAGTTGGCTCACGATTTTGAATAAACGAGACATCATTCGAGGATGCTTTGATCACTTTGATATTGATGCGGTTGCTGCTTATGGTGAAAGCGACGTCAATCGGATTATGGAGACTGAGGGCATGCTCAAGTCTCGCCCTAAAATTGAAGCTATCATCAATAATGCTTCTGCTTTTAAACGTATTCAAGATGAATTTGGTTCGTTTTGCAACTATATCTGGGCTTTCACAGATAATAAAACTATTATTTATGAAAGCCACCCCGATGGGCATGTGCCAGCAAAGAATGGTCTGTCTACGCGGATTAGTAAGGACCTGAAGAAGCGCGGGTTTAAGTTTGTAGGCCCTGTTACTGTTTATTCCCATCTGCAAGCTAGTGGCCTTATCAACGATCACGGTAAGGACTGTCCTTGTTTTGACGAGATTAATAAGACCGCAGATATTGCTCGATTGCCTGCAGACGCTGAGGATTAATACAGGTTGTAACGTATTTGTATAATCGTTAGTTAACAATAGTTTTTATACATGATTGGTTTTACAAAATTGAACTTGTGTTAAACCGCACTTTAAGGTGTACACTATAGTCGATGGAAAGATAGCGTTCCATCATATGTCGGCCCGCTTTATATACAAACACATATATTCTCTCTCTCCAAAGCGGGTCTCTCATATACTTCTCTCTCAAAGCTATAAACACAACATGAAGCCCCTATCCTTCACGGGATAGGGGCTTTTTGCTATATGTTTTATCTAGGGCCATATAACGGAATAGATTGGTTGTATACCATGATAAATTGATTTATTTCGATATAGTTGGTATACTGATGATGAAATAAGCTAGTACTTTCACAATTCAGAAAGGGAAATATATGATTGGTTTGGGCACGGCCATTAATATTGGCCTCATCATAGCCGGCAGCTTGTGCGGCCTCGCATTCGGCCGGTTTATGAAAGAAAATTTAAAACAGACGCTCATGATGGTGAGCGGCATTATTGTTCTCCTCCTCGGGATGAGCGGTGCCATGCAGTATATGCTAGTCATCGTGAACGGCACGCTGCAAACGACGGGGCCTATGCTGATGATCATTAGCATGGTGGCAGGCGCCATCATTGGTGAGCTCATCGATCTTAACCGTTGGATTACTGTATTTGGTGACTGGGTGAAAGCAAAAACTGGTAACACTGGTGATCCGCAGTTTACGCACGCTTTTATTACGGCGTCCCTTACATTTACAGTGGGAGCCATGGGCGTATTAGGTTCTATTCAAGACGGCTTAACTGGTAATTATCAAACGCTATTATTGAAAGGTATCCTCGACGGCATCATCGTTATGGTGATGGTATCCTCTATGGGGAAGGGCGCGTTGTTCTCCTTTATTCCAGTAGGGATTACGCAATGGATCATTACAGCTATGGCACACATCGCTGCACCGTTGATGACACCCAGCGCCATCGATAACCTATCCTACGTGGGATCTATTCTGATCTTCTGCGTTGGTATAGACCTCATCTGGCCTGGTAAAATCCGCATTGCGAACCTATTACCAGCCATCTTCGTGGCTATGGGGCTTACATTCTTGCTGTAAATAAGTTTATATCATCTAAATTGTCTCGGCTAGGATATTAGTTATATTATATTGGCTAAGCTATAATTAGCCCTTTATTTGCTACAACTTACTACATCTTATAAGACCTATATTCTCTAACTGCTTCGCATTGATTTATATGTGAAACAGTAGGGAGTATAGGTCTTTTTGGCAAAATATAGTTGTTAGCATTATATAGTATTATTTTGTGTTCCTGTAAGCTCTTTTTATATTTTCGCTTATGAGCTTGTATTACAATCAGTTACGTTCCGAAATAGGTGACTAATAGAGTCAGACCAACGGTAGGATTTGACTGATATTTTAGAGAAATCTTTTACCGAAATGATTGATAGAATAAAGTTATTCCATAATATACTCGTTGTGCAGGTATATATTATTGAGTTATACCTGTAAAACAGGTATAATCAAAGGAGAGGTTCTATGATTATCGGATTTAAAGATAAGGAGACGGAACGTATTTTTTATCGTGGGTACTCTCGACGGTTACCACTTCAGATTCAAAAAGTAGCATTGCTAAAATTACGTATTTTACATGCTTGTCGCTGTTTAGAAGATTTAATGATTCCACCAGGTAATCGTTTTGAATTTTTACAGGGGAATCGATTGGGGCAGTGTAGTATCCGTATTAATAAACAGTATAGAATATGTTTTTGTATAGACGAAGATTTTAATTTATATGATGTAGAAATTATTGATTATCACTGAGGAGACAGAGTTATGAAGGAATTGATTCCTGTGCCAAAAATGAGTGAGGTTCTACGCAAGGAATTTATGGAGCCACTAGGGTTAAGTGCATATCGCGTTGCTAAAGATATTATGGTGCCTATATCGCGAATACAAGAAATCCTACAAGATAAACGTAAAATCACTGCAGATACGGACTTACGATTATGTAAGTACTTTGGTATGTCTAAAGGCTTTTTCTTAAGACTACAGATGGATTTAGATTTACTTGAAGCAGAGGATACAGAGGGGCTTCAAGCTGATCTGAAGAATATAAGATGTATTACAAACCAATGTACTGCTGATTGATAATTTTCGATATATTTGGTACACTTAATTTATAAATATATCGTTATAACATTATGTATTACTATAAGGAGACGCTATGTTATTCGTTGAATATCCTAAATGCACAACATGCAAAAAAGCAAAGAAATT
>CABSJA010000022.1 GCA_902477915.1 uncultured Veillonella sp. | reverse complement strand
TTTTCTAGGTCGATTATTAATCAGCACTAGTGCTTCTGTTAGTTTATCTAGTGTTTACAAAATGTATGTAAATAAGAACCTTGCAAATGCTTATTTTGTAATGGGTAGAAGACTTTATATGAAGAGTGGGAATAAGAATAACAAATAACTTTAGTAATTACTAAGCTAAATAAGCCTCCTGTCTTTGATATGTACCCATTTTCCTGGACACATATTATTTACTAGCCTAAACACATGGATGCTTCCCTGTATTTTACAGGAGGCATCCATTTTGTTTTTTTCTGGATCCTTTTGTTGTTGTAATAGTTAATATATTCTTCTATTGCTACTGCAAAAGCATTAAATGATGAATATTCTGTTTCAAAACCATAATATATTTCTGTTTTCAATCTACCAAAAAAGGTTTCCATCACAGAGTTATCATAACAATTTCCTTTTCTAGACATAGACTGAATAATGCCATGTTCTTTAAGTGCTTGTCTAAAATAGTTATGTTGGTATTGCCATCCTTGATCAGAGTGGAAGATTAATCCCGAAAGATTAGTAAACTTCTTAAAAGCTTTCTCTAACATACGAGAAATCTGTTCTAAGTTAGGCCTTAATGCTAAGTCATAAGCAACAATCTCATTCGTATTCATATCTAAAATAGGCGACAAATAGCATTTTCCCCACGAGAAATTAAATTGAGACACATCAGTAGTCCATTTTTGTAATGGTGCAGTTGTACTAAAATCTCTATTGACGATATTTTCTGCTACTTTACCGATTTTCCCTTTGTAAGAGTGATACTTTTCCTTCGGTCGCTTTCCTGCGAGTCCCATATTATGCATAAGTCTTTGTACTCGTTTATGATTGACTACAAAGCCTCGATTAAGAAGTTCTTGGTATACACGGCGTACACCATACCGACCTTTATGTTCTGTAAAAATCTTTTGAATTTCATCTTTTAGCTCTGTATTTCTTTTATCTACAAGATCTACTTTAGTAAGTTCAAAATAATAGGTAGATTTGGACATTGGCATAGCTTTTAAAAGATGCTTTAGTTGATAGCCTTGTTGG
Organism: uncultured Veillonella sp.; assembly: GCA_902477915.1. Classification (GTDB taxonomy): domain Bacteria; phylum Bacillota; class Negativicutes; order Veillonellales; family Veillonellaceae; genus Veillonella. The sequence goes on along the minus strand of CABSJA010000022.1, from coordinate 27,824 downwards.
CGGAGCGTTTTGATAATCGCTGCTTTTTCGCCTTGAGACGCGCAGCTTCCTTTTCTTCTCTCAAGGCAATCTCTTTTTTTATGACTTCATTTTCAGCTTTAATATAAGCAATTTCAGCTCGTAAGCGAATGAGTTCCTCATATTCACTTTCTTTGAGCTCTCGAGTTGAGATAGTCTTAGGTACTTTCATTTTGCAATCCTTTGGTGGTCGTCCTTTAGGTTTATTAATAAGACCATTGTATCCCAAAGTTTTGTATTTATGAACCCATTGATACAGTTGTCCAGAATTAATACCCGCTACAATAGCTACTGTTTTCAATCCTTGTCTAGAGAGGACTTGGCATACCAAACTATATTTCTCTTCTGGAGTCCAATACTTATTAGTCCCTCGATTTTTATTAATGTCCGGGCCATGATGCTGCTCTAGTTTAACCCAGTCTCTTATTAGTCTATGAAATGTATCTGTTGTTACACCGTTAGGTGTCTTAGGCCATTCACCTCGATAGAATAATTCAATTGCTTTCCTTTTAAATTGATAACTATATCTCATGAAAATACCCCCTTTACTGGTTGTCCAGTAAAGGGGGTACATATCACTTTTAGATGGGAGGTTTTTGTATTTTTTACAGAAATTGGTATACTGATTTTAAGTTATAGATTTTTGTTTAACAGTTGTTTGAAAATAGAGGGGCTATGAATATAACAAGGTCTTTTGGCGAGTATTTTAAATATTCTCTCCATGATGCAAGGGTACAAAAAATAGAATTTTTAGACGATAGTTTAATCTTTACATTTGATTATATTTTCTCCTATGAAAGCGGTACTGAACAAACTCATAAGGCCAAGATTGTATTTGAGAAATGTGATGTTGATGATCTAGAAATTCTCGTTTTTAATAGTACAATATTAGATACTTTTAGAGGTAAAAGAATTGAGTTACTTCAGTATCAACAGGAATATAGTGAGAGCGAATTTGAGGTCATTACGGAGACCTATAACTGGGGCCGAGCTGTACTGCAGGGTTGGTTATGGACCGAAGGGAATCCTGTACATTGTATAATGAACATATACTTTAAAGGTGATATGGTATATGTAGTTGATGAGGCTTAAAATGAGCGATTTAGATTTTACTATTTGCTGTACAGTTACTTTCTTCAGCAAGAAGAGGAGAACTCCACCGAATCTGAATAATGGAATGTACTATCCTCATTTTGTTATAAAGGGCTCTAATCAGCTGTTAGGTGTAAACTTTATTGATGGTGAAGATGTTACCTTTGATCAGCCGATACGAGCTAATGCGCTACCACTTTATGAAACTGTAGATTATTCGGCCCTACAAGCGGGTATAGAGTTCCTTATTGTGGAAGGTGGCAATATTGTTGGAGAGGGGCTTGTAAAAGAAGTCTTTCAACATAAATCGTATGGGAGTAAATAACTATGGGTTATAAAAATGTTTGTATCAACTGTAGAATCTCCTTGTCGGAGGGCACAAACTACGAGCTGTTTAATACCAATAAAACCTGCCCCACATGTAAAGGTAAGATGTACTTTGTGAACGAGAAGTTCAAGTCTCCTAAAAAATCTAATGACAAAGAATGGAAAATAATCGAGTATTTGTTGTTGAGTGGCTATGATTTCCGTAATCCTTATTGTGGGTATGAGCAATGTATTTATTTTGAGTTCCCTAAGAACCTACAAGAGGCGGGGGCGTTTATTCGTGAGATGCGAAAGTTAAAGTAATCACTATTATTGGAGTTTAAATGATTAAAATTATTGATGGAAAACCTTATTTAGATCAAGTAAAAGAGCTAATTACAGAGTATACTCGATGGCTTGGGCGTGATTTGTCCTTTCAGAATCTAGATAAGGAATTAGCAGATATAGCAGAGAAATATACGGCGCCAAATGGTGAATTATTGGTGGCGGTAGATGATAATGGTGTTGTTCTTGGTATGGTGGCGTATTATCAGCATAGCGATACCCGTTGTGAAATGAAACGACTCTATGTGTGTCCTGTAGGGCGCGGTCATGCTCTCGGTGATCGTCTGATTGAAAGTATTATGGACCATGCTAAGACCTCTGGATATAAAGAAATGGTACTAGATACAATTGAACCGTTGCAAGCAGCAATCCATTTGTATAAGAAGCATGGCTTTGTTGAATGTGAGCCGTATTATCATAACCCTATGGATGATGTTATCTATATGAGCAAGGAACTCGATTGATAGAGACTATTGATAGAAACTATTTAGTTTAATAGAGCTTATTTAATCGTATAGTTTATTAAAATGGTAGATACCATTTATTTGATAGCATTTATCTCGGGAGTTGTTGGAGGAGTCTTTATGGCGATTACGTATACCGAAGAAAGAAATTTTACCCCTCAACAGGTGTCAGATTTATTCTTGTCTGTTCGTTGGGTGGTAGGCAAATATCCCGACCGATTGCACAAGGCGCTCATGAATTCCTCTCGTGTGATTTCTGCGTGGGATGGTGACCGTTTAGTTGGTCTTATTCGTGTCATGGATGATAGCAAGAATGCACCATTTTACGAGAAGCAAGGATTTAAGGTAAAAGAGAGGATAAACTAATGGAAGTGAAAGTGTTTGATAACGTTACGGAGATATTACGTGACGATATGGCATCTACTATCAGCAAGGGCTGCAAGGTTTCAATTGCTGCAGCTTGCTTTTCTATGTATGCCTATAAAGAATTAAAAAAGCAACTGGAATCAGTGGATGAATGTCGTTTTATTTTTACTTCTCCAACATTTGTTACAGAAAAAACAGAAAAGCAGAAGCGTGAGTTCTATATTCCAAGATTGAACCGTGAGAGTAGTCTTTACGGTACTGAGTTCGAATTGAAGCTTAGAAACGAAATGACCCAGAAGGCAATCGCGAAAGAGTGTGCTGATTGGATTAGAAGAAAAGCTATATTCAAATCAAATGCTACTGGAGAGAACATGGGAGGCTTTGTAACTGTAGAAAATATACAGCAGCAGATTGCCTACATGCCAATAAATGGCTTTACTACTGTTGATATTGGCTGTGAACGTGGTAATAACAGCTATAACATGGTTAATCGTTTCGAAGTACCTTTTTCCGATTCATATATGCAGCTTTTTGAAACACTGTGGAAAGACCACGATAAATTACAAGATGTAACGGATGTAGTTATTGAAAACATTACAACTGCCTACAATGAAAATTCGCCGGAATTTATATACTTTATGACTTTATATCATGTTTTTAGTGAATTCTTAGATGATATTTCAGAAGATGAATTACCAAATGAAGCTACAGGATTTAAAGAAAGTAAAATTTGGAACATGTTATATGATTTCCAGAAAGATGCTGTGTTAGCAATCATAAATAAACTGGAACGTTACAACGGTTGTATTCTTGCCGATAGTGTTGGCCTTGGTAAAACCTTCACTGCACTTGCTGTAATGAAGTATTACGAAAATAGAAATAAAAGTGTTCTTGTTCTCTGCCCTAAGAAGTTGGCAGAAAACTGGAACACCTATAAAGATAACTATGTAAATAATCCGATTGCCACCGACAGATTAAACTACGATGTTTTATTCCACACCGATTTATCAAGAACACACGGTTTCTCAAATGGTCTGGATTTGGACAGATTGAACTGGGGGAATTATGATCTTGTTGTAATTGATGAATCTCATAATTTCCGTAACGGTGCAGGAACTCATGCAAATACTCATGAAAACAGATATGTGAAGTTAATGGATAAAATCATCAGAACTGGTGTTAAGACTAAAGTTTTAATGCTATCTGCAACTCCGGTAAATAATAGATTTGTTGACTTAAAGAATCAGCTTGCTATTGCCTATGAAGGTAATTCAGAAAACATGAATAAGCAGCTGAATACAACAAAAACAATAGAAGAAATCTTCAAGCAGGCGCAGAGAGCTTTCAATACATGGAGCAAGCTGGAGCCAGAAGCAAGGACAACAGAGACACTTCTTAGAACACTTGATTTTGATTTCTTTGAATTACTCGATAGTGTAACGATTGCTCGTTCAAGAAAGCACATCGAGAAATATTATGATACTACTGAAATTGGAAAGTTCCCTGAGAGAAAGAAGCCGATTTCACGACGTCCTCAGCTAACAGATCTGAATTCAGCTATCAATTACAATCAGATATATGAGCAGTTAATGCTTTTGTCATTATGCATTTATACACCTTCAAACTATATCTTTCCAAGCAAGATGCAGAAATATATCGACCTTACACATAATAAGGGAGATAATCTTACTCAGACTGGTCGTGAAGAAGGTATCAGAAGGCTGATGAGCATTAACCTCTTAAAGCGTCTTGAAAGCTCAGTTAATTCATTCCAGCTTACTCTTAAGAGAATTAAGGCGCTAATCAAAAGCACGATAGAGGCTATTGATAAATTTGAAAAGTATGGTGCAGCTGAAATTGATATGTATGAGGCATCAGATTCAGAGTTTGATATGGATGATGGCAATACAGAATACTTTACAGTCGGTAAGAAAGTAAAAATTGAACTGGCTGATATGGACTATAAGTCATGGCGTACAGGATTAAAGGCCGATGCAGATGTTCTTGAACTGCTGACATTAATGGTTGCAGATATTACACCGGAACACGACAGTAAGCTTCAGGAATTATTGAAACTGGTATCTGAGAAAATAGAGAACCCAATCAATCCGGACAACAAGAAAGTATTAATCTTTTCAGCTTTTTCTGATACTGCAGAATACCTTTATGACAACGTTAGTGCATACATTAAAGATAAATATGGACTTGATACAGCGGTTATTACTGGTTCTATTGATGGAAAAACAACTATTAAGGGCTTTAGAGCAACGTTGAATAATGTTCTTACTTGTTTCTCACCGATTTCAAAAGGCAGAGATGTATTGATGCCGGGAAGCAATACTGAGATTGATGTTCTTATTGCTACAGACTGTATTTCCGAAGGTCAGAACCTTCAGGACTGCGATTATCTTGTGAATTATGATATTCATTGGAACCCTGTGCGTATCATTCAGAGATTTGGTCGTATAGACCGTATTGGTAGTAGAAACTCGCAGATTCAGCTTGTAAATTTCTGGCCGGATATGGATTTGGATGAATACATCAATCTGAAGGGCCGAGTAGAAACAAGAATGAAGATTTCTGTAATGACTTCTACCGGTGATGATGACCTAATTAATCCAGAGGAAAAAGGCGATCTTGAATATCGTAAGCAGCAGCTTAAACGACTTCAAGAAGAAGTTGTTGATATTGAAGATATGTCCAGTGGTATTTCTATCATGGATTTAGGGTTGAATGAGTTCAGATTAGACCTTCTTGAATATGTAAAAAATCATGGTGACTTAGATAAGAAGCCAAAGGGAATGCATGCTGTTGTTCCAGCAACTGATGAGTTACCGGAAGGTGTTGTATTCATTCTGAAAAATATAAACAACAGTGTAAATATTGACAACCAGAACAGAATTCATCCCTTCTATATGGTTTATATCGGAATTGATGGTGAAGTTATCTGTGACTACTTAAATCCAAAGAAGATGCTGGATGATATAAGGCTTCTTTGTCGTGGTAAGAAGGAACCGATTAAGGAACTATGCCAGCGATTCAATGAAGAAACAGATGATGGCAAAGATATGACAGAAATGTCAGAGCTTCTCAGCGAAGCAATCAATTCTATTATTGACTGCAAGGAAGAAAGTGATATTGATAGCCTATTCTCAGCCGGAGGCACATCAGCATTGATGTCGGCGGTATCGGGATTAGATGACTTTGAACTTATCTGCTTCTTGGTTGTTAAATGAACGGAGGGCGAACGATGATAGGATTGCCAAAAACTACGGAGTTCAATAAGAGAATTCCAAAGCAAAAATTCTATGAAAACATAGATATCTCACCTGCACTTAAAAAGATATTTGTGGAGCAGGTAAAGATTATCTATTGGAGAAATAAAATAGCACCATCCACAACGAACCTTGCTGCTGGAAGTCATGTAACGGAACTGGAGGTATTTGAGGTTCGATTGAACAGTTCGGTGTTTGATGATAGCCTGTTAAGACAGATTGATAAAGAAATTCCCTATCACATTCTATTCTTGCTCGAATATGACGGAAAATATCAAGCATGGATTGGATATAAAGAAGCTGCAGCATCTGGTAATAAAGCATTTAAGGTAAACGGATATTATCATACAGAATGGTTAACTGAAGACGAGCTGCCATTGAAGTTGGAAGGTCTAAATGTTGATGCTGTGTATGAAAATTTTGTGCGTCAGATAGCCGGAGATAAGTTAAAAACGGAAGATGCCGGTGAAACTTTAAAAGAGTCTGTTGCTCGTGATGAACAGAATCAGCAATTGCAGAAGCAGATAACAACCTTACAGGCCAAAATCCGTAAAGAAAAACAGCTAAATAAACAGATGCAAATGAACACAGAGCTGAAGAAGCTCAAGAAAGAATTGGAGGCAATGTAATGGATAAAATGAGAATGGAATCAGTCGATTTGACTGCTCAGAATATTGAGAAGATAGGTGCCTTATTCCCTAACTGTATTACAGAAACAGTTGGTGCAGATGGAAAGCTTAAGAAAGCTATCAATTTTGAACTGCTTCGTCAGATGCTTTCAGGCGATGTAATCGAAGGCGATGAGGCCTATGAATTCACATGGGTTGGCAAGAAAGCTGCCATCGTGGAAGCCAATAAGCCTATCCGCAAGACCCTGCGTCCTTACAAGGAGGAAAGCGTAAATTGGGATACTACTGAAAATCTTTATATCGAGGGTGATAATCTTGAGGTGCTCAAGCTCTTACAGGAGAGCTATCTGGGGAAGGTCAAGATGATCTACATCGATCCGCCGTACAACACTGGTAACGATTTTGTCTACCCTGATTCTTTTATGATGGATAGTGAGGATTATAATACTGGAAGCGGCTACTTCGATGAAGATGGGAATATAAATTTTTCTCGTACAAACGGAAACGCACAGGGACGCTATCATTCCGACTGGTGTTCTATGATATATTCCAGACTCATGCTTGCAAGAACCTTATTGAGAGATGATGGTGCAATATTTATCTCTATCGATGATAATGAAGTGGACAACTTGAAAAAGATTTGCTCAGATGTTTTCGGTGATGCAAACTATGTTGCTACTTTTCCTTGGAGAAAAAGAACTGCTAAGTCCGATGTTCCTTTTGGAGTATCGCAGGATTACGAATGGATTGTATGCTATGCAAAATCCGCTTCTTTTCTTGCGAGCGTGGCAGGAAAAGAACGAAAATACTATGAGAGTCCCGATTTTCCAGGACGTCCTTGGCGTATTCACGACTTAACCAAGCAGACAACTGCCAGTGAGAGACCAAACAGTTTCTTTACTATTGTAAATCCTAAAAACGGTGATGAATACCCCGCAAATCCTAACCGTACCTGGGCAATTACAGAGGAAACATTCAAAGGATATTATGAGGCGGATCGAATAGTTTTCCCCGGAGACTATGATTTTCTCAATATTAAAAAGCCAGTCCTTCGTTATTGGAAAGATGATGATATTGCAAAAGCAGGCGATAGTTTTGGAAGGGTTGCTGTTAGCACTAAACTGGCTGATGATATCGGTATGTCACAAGATGGAACAAAGGAAATTACATCTTTACTTGGAGGAAAAATATTCTCTTTTCCAAAGCCTACTTCATTGATTAAATTCCTTGCAAGTATCCACACAAGCAGTGACGATATCATACTTGATTTCTTCTCTGGCTCTGCAACTACTGCTCAAGCAGTTATGATGCTCAATGCCGAGGATAAGGGCAACAGAAAGTTTATCATGATTCAATTGGCTGAACCTTGCGATGAAAACAGTGATGCTCGTAAAGCAGGATACTTCACAATCTGTGAAATCGGCAAAGAGCGCATCCGCCGCGCCGCAAAGAAAATAGCAGAGGAAAACCCCAATGCGATTTTCGACAACGGTTTTCGTGTATTCAAGTTGGATGAGAGCAATATGAAGGGTGTGTTCTATGCACCTGCCGAGTACAACCAGAATCTCCTGTCCATGCTTGAATCCAACATCAAAGAAGACCGTACTGACCTTGACCTGCTGTTCGGTTGCCTGCTAGAATGGGGTCTGCCTTTCTCTATGCCGTACACCTCCGAAAAAATCGGTGACTGCACCGTGCATACCTACAATGAGGGTGACTTGATTGCCTGCTTTGATGAAAATATTCCGGATTCGGTTATCAAGGAAATCGCTAAACGCCAGCCGCTTCGAGTTGTTTTCCGTGATAGCAGTTTCAATGGAAGTCCAGCCAAGATTAACGTAGGCGAGATTTTCAAAATGCTGGCTCCAGACACAAGAGTAAAAGTAATCTAAGGAAGGAGTCGGCTTTATGAAGCTACAATTTAAACATCAAAAATTCCAAGCAGATGCTGCAAAAGCTGTAGTTGATGTATTTGCTGGCCAGCCTTATTTAACACCATCTTATATGATGGATAGAGGTTCCGATAGTTACCAGCTGTCATTGACTGAAGAAGAGGATTTCACTGGTTGGAGTAATCAAAAAATTGTACCTGAATTAAACGATAGATTGATTCTGGAACATATTCAAACAATACAGAGAGCAAATCAGATTAAGCCTTCTATAAAGCTTGAAGGAAGGTTTAACCTGACTATCGAAATGGAGACCGGCGTTGGTAAAACATATACATACATCAAAACTATGTATGAGCTTAACCGTGCTTATGGTTGGAGCAAGTTCATTGTTGTTGTACCTAGCATAGCTATCCGTGAAGGTGTATATAAGTCATTTCAGGTAACTCAGGAGCATTTTGCAGAAGAGTATGGTAAGAAGATTCGCTTCTTTATTTACAATTCTACTCAGCTTACTGAAATTGATCGCTTTGCGTCGGATTCCTCTATTAATGTAATGATTATCAACGCTCAGGCATTTAATGCTCGTGGAAAAGATGCGAGACGTATCTATATGAAACTCGATGAGTTCCGTTCTCGTCGTCCTATTGATATTATTGCAAAAACAAATCCTATCATGATTATTGATGAACCGCAGTCTGTAGAAGGCAAGCAGACAAAGGAGAATTTGAAGCAGTTTAATCCTTTGATGACACTTCGTTATTCTGCGACTCATAAGTCAGATAGTATTTATAATATGATTTACCGTTTAGATGCAATGGAAGCTTACAATAAGCGTCTTGTTAAGAAGATTGCTGTTAAGGGAATCACCGAATCAGGTAGTACCGCTACTGAAAGCTATGTTTATTTAGAAAGTATTAATCTTTCAAAGTCCGCACCTACAGCTACAATCCAGTTTGATTTCAAAGGTGTGACAGGGATAAGAAAGATTACACGTACTGTTTCAGAAGGTTATAACCTTTATGATAATTCTGGACAGATGGAAGAATATAAAGAGGGTTTTGTTGTTTCCAGAATTGATGGACGTGATGATTCTGTAGAATTTATTAATGGTATTAAGCTTTATGCTGGTGATGTTATTGGTAAGGTAAGCGAAGACCAACTTCGTCGTATTCAGATTAGAGAAACAATCCTTTCTCATATAGGGAGAGAAAGAGAATTGTTCTACAAGGGTATCAAAGTTCTTTCGCTGTTTTTCATTGATGAGGTTGCCAAATACAAACAGTATGATGCAGCTGGTCAGCCTATGAATGGTTCTTATGCGGATATGTTTGAAGAAGAATATAGAGATGTGGTAGAGCATCTTCAAATAGGAATGGGGGAAGATGAATATATAAAATATCTTTCTGAAATTCCAGCAGAAAAAACTCATGCTGGTTACTTTTCTATCGATACAAAAGGAAAATTAATTGATAGTAAGGCCAATGAAAAGAGGGAAAATACCAAAGAAAAGATGTCAAATGACGTTGATGCCTACGACCTTATTATGAAAAACAAAGAGCTTCTTCTTGATAGAAATCCAAAGAAGTCTCCGGTTAGATTTATATTTTCTCATTCCGCACTTCGTGAAGGTTGGGATAACCCAAATGTATTTCAGATTTGCACATTGAAGCAGAGTAGTAGCGCTGTACGTAAGCGTCAGGAAGTAGGCCGTGGACTTCGCCTTTGTGTTAACCAAGATGGTGAACGTATGGATACGAATGTACTTGGAGCCGATGTTCACAATGTAAATGTTCTTACCGTCATCGCTAGTGAAAGCTATGATAGCTTCGCTAGGGGACTTCAGAATGAAATTGCTGATGCAGTTGCAGACAGACCAAAGGCAGTTACAGCAGAACTCTTTATTAACAAGGTAATTAAGGATGATAAAGGTAATGAACAGGTTATTGACTCGGATACAGCTCATGTTATCCAATATGATCTTATCGTGAATGGCTACATAGATAAGAAAGGCCTGCTTACAGATAAATATTATGAGGACAAGGCGAATGGGGAAATAAAGGTTGCTGAAGAAGTAGCTGATTCTGCTGCATCAGTAATCGAGATTATTGATTCTATCTATGATAGTCGTTCAGTTGGAATTGAAGATGCACGTAAAAATAATGTTGAATTGGAAGTTGATGAAGATAAACTGGCTATGCCCGAATTCAAAGCATTGTGGAATAAGATTAACTCCAAGTCTGTATACGTGGTAGATTTTGATACGGATGAGTTGATAAGGAAATCAATTAACTCTCTTGATAAAAAGCTTATTGTTTCAAAAATTTACTTTAAGGTTGAAACCGGATCAATGGAACAGATTAAATCAAAAGAAGAGCTTACTAGCGGTGTGTCTTTCGTTAAGGAAGAGTCCTCAAGCTACGGTAATGTCATTGCTGTAAGTTCTAATGTTAAATATGATTTGATTGGGAAACTTGTTGAAGAGACAGGACTTACAAGAAAAGCAGTTATACAGATTCTTCAGGGAATCCAGCCTGCAACATTCAATCAGTTTAAAAACAATCCGGAAGAATTCATTATCAAGGTAGCGGCGCTTATTAATGATGAAAAGGCAACAGCGATTATTGAGCATATTACCTATGATGTGTTGGACGAGAAGTATGACACTACGGTATTTACAGACCCTACTATTAAAGGGCGCTTAGGTATGAATGCGATTAAGGCAAACAAGCATCTATATGACCATATCGTTTATGATTCATCCAACGAGCAGGCGTTTGCTACGGAACTGGATATAAATACAAACGTAGCAGTATACGTTAAATTACCAAATGGATTTTATATTTCAACTCCAGTGGGACATTACAATCCTGACTGGGCAATTGCATTCTATGAAGGAACTGTTAAGCACATATACTTTGTTGCAGAGACAAAGGGTTCTATGAATTCAATGCAGCTTCGTTTAATTGAAAAATCAAAGATTCACTGTGCAAGAGAACATTTTAAGACCATCAGTAACGGCGAGGTAGTTTACGATATTGTTGATAGCTATAAGACTTTACTTGAAAAGGTGATGAAATGATATGATGAAGAGGAAGAGGAAGAGGAAGAGGAAGAGGAAGAGGAAGAGGAAGAGTATTTGTTATTGAGTGGTTATGATTTCCGTAATCCTTATTGTGGACATGAGCAATGTATTTATTTTGAGTTTCCTAAGAACCTGCAAGAGGCAGAGGCGTTTATTCGTGAGATGCGAAAGTTAAAGTAATCATTTGAAGGAGCTTTTATGGCGATTACGTATACCGAAGAAAGAAATTTTACCCCTCAACAGGTGTCAGATTTATTCTTGGCTGTTCGTTGGGTGGTAGGGAAATATCCTGACCGATTGCATAAGGCGCTCATGAATTCATCTCGTGTGATTTCTGCGTGGGATGGTGACCGTTTAGTTGGTCTTATCCGGCTGATGGATGATAGCGAGCTAGTATGCTTCATAAACTATGTGCTAGTGCATCCTGATTATCATGGCCGAGGTATTGCAGGTTATTTGCTAGAAATGGTGAAAGAAGCTTACAAGTCGTACTTGTACATTAATGTTATGATTGGTGATAGCAAGAATGCAGCATTTTACGAGAAGCATGGATTTAAGGTAAAAGAGAATGCCTTGCCGATGCAGTATCGCAATGTACCTAAATATACGAAAGAATAATCGGTGGATAATCTATAGTGAAAGTAATTTATGAGATTATTAACATAAGGCTACACATTACTCATTGAATGTGTAGCCTTTGTTATGTAAACGGTATATACTAAAACAGATATGTAGATATGATGGAGAAGGATATGGATATATTAATACGAAAAGCGACAACCGCAGACTTAGATTTAGTGACACATATAGAAGCAACCTGTTTCCCTCCTGCTGAGGCGGCGCCTCGTGAGGCTTTTAAGGAGCGATTAGACCATTATGCAGGTCAGTTTTTAATTGCTTTTGATGGAGATACACCGATTGGTTTTATTGATGGATTTGTATCAGATGATGAGATATTAACAGATGAGATGTTTGCTGATGCTTCCTTGCATAACCCTAATGGTGCATGGCAGATGATATTTGGTCTAAATACGATGCCTGAATACCGCAATCGTGGTGTTGGTGGTCAGTTGATAGAGGCTTTTATAGAATTGGCCAGAGAGGAAAACCGAAAGGGCGTCATTCTAACCTGTAAGGAAGAAAAGATTCATTATTATGCGGAGTTTGGCTTTGTAAATGAAGGTGAATCAGAGTCTGATCATGGCGGTGCCAAATGGTACCAAATGTGGATTGTATTTTAGATGCTTAGCAATGAGTAGGGATTAACTATTTATTGTTTTGCAATAAAACTGAATATTAATAGTTCAGATAATAAAAGAAGCTGAAATCTTTGTATTGATTTCAGCTTCTTTTTGTTGGGAAGATATGTATTTTGAAGGAGTCTGATTAAAATTAATTAAATAATTTCTTTAACTTGCGCAACACCTTTATCGGTCAGCATATAGTAACCATTTGTTACGTACAACAAGCCTTGCTTCTTAAGGTGTGATGCGGCTTGGTGTGTATAGTCTGGCTTCCAGTTCAGGTGTTCGTGAATGGTGCCGATACCATTTTCAATGGCTGCCACAGGTGTATTCATATGGGTATAGATGTGGCAGAGCATCATTGTTTCTCGATAGTGACGACGCAAGTGGCGTTGGCGAAGATAGGTTGCAATATAGCCTGTCTTTGGCGTGCCAATAACGGCAACTAATAAAGCGAGACCAATCGTTGTTGCGATAGCGCCTGCAATGGATACGTCTAGGGTGAAAGCGACTTCTGTACCGATGACAGCACAGATAATGCCGATGATGATACTGCTAGTGAGCATGGCTTTCACAGAGTCCGTCCATAAATAAGCGATAACCGCAGGTCCGATCATGAGGCCGATAACGAGAATGGCGCCTACCGCTTGGAAGGAGGCCACCACAGTAAGGGATACCATGGTCATCAGCACGTAGTGGATGAGGGCGGGCATGAAGCCGAAGAGCCCTGCTAATAGTGGATCGAAGGTAGATAGTTGCAATTCCTTGTAGAAGAGCATAACTAATAGGAGGTTGATGACTGCTACTCCCAGGGAAATCCATAGAGATACAGGACCTAAGTCGGTACCGTTTACAATCCATCTATCGAATGGGGCGAACGCGATTTCTCCTAGAAGTGCCGTATCTACGTCAAGGTGTGCGTTGCCACTGTAGAGACTGACGAGGATGATGGCAATGGAGAATAGAAGGGGGAAGATGATACCAATGGACGCGTCTTCGTTGACGAGGCCCGTGTTATGAATCATCTCTGTAAGCCACACCGTTCCTACGCCGACTACGGTTGCCCCTACTAAAAGCAAGGGAGAGTTCAAGTCTTCCGTTACAAAGAAAGCAAGCACGATGCCGAGGAATACGGTGTGCGTAATGGCGTCGGCCATCATGGACATGCGGCGTAGCACGAGGAATACACCAGGGATAGCGCACGCGATGGATACTGCGATGGCGATGAGTAAAATCTCTGTATGTACTGTCATGGGGCACCTCCTATGCGAGGCTGCTCTGCTCTATATATTTTTTGTTGTAAATCGGCAGGACTTATCTTTGCGGTTTCTGATAATAAAGCTTGTTTTGATTGTTTGTTTTTACGATATTGCCACAAGATGCCTCTATTAGGTGCAAATATGAGGCTCAACAGTACAATAACCGACAGAATGACGATGATGGCAGGCCCTGTAGGTAGCTTTTGTACTGTTGTACTCCAAATGGTACCGCCAATAGCAGATACCATGCCGAAACATCCTGCTAGCATACACATGGTACCTAGCTTGTTCGTCCATTGACGGGCCCCTACGGCCGGTGCAATGAGTAGGGAACTGATTAAGATAGCACCTACTGATTGAATGCCGATGATGATGGTCATGATCAATAGTGAACGATATAAAATGAGTGTAAAGGTGACAGGAATTTGCAAAGTTTTAGCGTATTCTACGTCAAAGGAGATGAGCTTTAACTCTTTCCAAAATAAGGCTGTTAAAACGATAATGATGAGCGCTGCCGCCGATGTAATGTACACATCGCGAGCTAATATGGTGGCGGCCTGTCCAAATATAAATTTTGAAAGCCCCGCCTGACCTGCATTATTTAGACTTTGAAGGTAGGTGAGTAGAACCATACCAAGACCAAAGAAAGCAGATAGTATAGTAGCCAGAGCACCATCGAATTTGATTTTACTGTTTTCTACGGTGATGGTTATGAGCCACGCCGCAGTGATAGAGGACAGGGCAGCACCTATAATGAGTACCTCAATGTCTTTTATACCGGTCAGCAAGAATGCGATGACTACACCAGGCAGTGCCGCGTGGGAGAGGCCGTCACCGATGAGGCTTTCCTTGCGCAGTACTGCGAAGGTGCCTGCAATACCACTGGCAAGACCTAATAGGGCCGTGCCGAGCAGTACCATCTGTGTCGTGTAGGATTGGAGTATGGTCATACAATCCTCCCCTTGCCGTAGGTGCGCTCGATGGCTTCGTCAGTAAAGGTCTCTGCCACAGGTCCATAGGCCACAGTTTGCTTGTTGACCATCGTTACCCAGTCGAAATATTGAGGTACCGTATTTAAATCGTGATGTACGACGATGACCGTTTTGCCGCGCGCTTTCATTTCTTGTAAAAGAGAGATAATGGCGTGCTCCGTCGTTTTATCGACGCCCTTGAAAGGCTCGTCCATGAGGTAAATATCTGCCTCTTGTACGAGGGCTCTCGCGAGGAATACACGCTGTTGTTGACCCCCTGAAAGTTGACGAATTTGCCTGTTTACATAGTCGCTCATGCCCATTTTTTCAATCATGGAGAGGGCCAGCTCCTTATCCTTTTTACTTGGTCGTTTGAACCAACCTAGATGACCATAGCGGCCCATAAGTACAACGTCTAATACGGTAGTAGGAAAGTCCCAGTCTACGCTACCGCTCTGAGGTACATAGGCGATTTTTTTGTAATCCTTTTTGTCCATTGCAAGGTGGTGGTCGATATAAAACTTAACACTACCTGAGATAACTGTTAATAGGCCTAACATGGCCTTTAATAATGTAGATTTACCGGCTCCATTAGGGCCGACGATAGCCGCTAAGGAACCGATGGGTACCTTCATATCTACGTCCCATAATACGGGTTTTGTCGTATAGGCTACGGTCATATCTTCAACTTCAACGGCCCATTCCATAGAGACCTCCTTTTATCAATAGTGCTACTAGCTGATATTGCTAGTAGCACTTGTACTTATATGGGGGTAATTTTTTTTAGCCCCTTGTTTTAAAATACTATTTATTATTTAAGTGCTTTAGTGATGGTATCGATATTGGCTTTCACCATGCCGATATATGTGCCGCCTTCAGTGCCTTCAGAACCGAGGGAGTCGGAGTATAATTCGCCACCGATAACAACGTTCCAACCTTTAGCTTTAGCTGCTTCTTGAACGGCTTCAATTGTTTTGTGCGGTACAGAAGATTCTACGAAGATGGCTTTTATTTTGTGATCTACGATGAATTGAACAAGTTCATTCACATCTTGTGTGCCTGCTTCTGTAGCAGTACTTACACCTTGCAAACCTTTTACTTCAAAGCCATAAGCGCGAGCAAAGTATTGGAAGGCATCGTGTGCTGTTACGAGAACGCGAGATTCTTTAGGAATTGATTCTGCTTGTGCTTTGATGTATGCATCTGTTTCATCTAATTTAGTGAGGTACGCATCATAGCGTTTTTTGAAATCCTCTTTGTGAGCTGGATCTGCTTTCGCAAGACCTTCGTAAACCGCTTTGGCAGCAAGTTTCCAGTTAGCTACATCGAACCAAATATGAGGATCTTTAGTTTTTACGCCATCTTCTTCGTCAAAGTCGAGTAGAGTAGCTGGATCAATGGCGTCAGATACGCGGATGGTAGCTTTATTTTGTTTTGTTAAGTTGTCGAAAATGGAACCCATTTTACCTTCTAAGTGAATGCCGTTGTACACCACAACATCTGCCTTAGACATAGTTGTTACATCGCCGGCGCTCGCTTGGTAGAGGTGAGGATCTACGCCAGGACCCATAAGACCTTGGACGGACACATGGTCACCGCCAATTTCTTTCACTAAATCCGTTAACATTGTTGTTGTGGCAACGACATTTAGTTTCTTCTGACTATCTTGAGCTGCATCTTTACCACAACCTGCAAGAGCTAATAGCATAAGTGCTAATGATACGACGACTAATACGACTCGGTTGAACTTCATAATAAACCTCCTTTTATGTATTAAATAATCAATCTGAATTACTAAATTTAAAAGCTAAAAAACATATAGATTAGTCTTAATTCCAAGGGCTACCCATATAATGTCTTGATGAAAGGAAAGACAACCTATATTTAAGCAGAAAAATAGCCGCTACTAACGTAGCGGCTATTGGCAGTTATACGTTCTTCTGCTAGGGTCATAATCATTTAGTGAATAAGAGCTTGTAGATGGTTAGGCCCAATGAGGGCAACGAGACCAAGTACCATCATGACCTTCATTTGAATACGCTTTCTACGTCTCATGATGAACCTCCTTTGTGTAGTTTTTTGTCATATCTACCTGATATGTGAGTCCGAACAGTTATCTTGTGTTCAATATATCATAAATGAGAAATTTTATCAATAAGAAAATGTTCTTTAAATATTCATCTTTATTTAGTATGATATTATTCATAGACTCAAAATAATTATTTTAGGAGGCTTATTATGAATAAATTATTCAGATTCACTGCGGCGGCTTTACTTGTTGCATCTTTTGGCGTATTAGGTAATTATACAGCTGATGCAGCTAAGTTCTTAGAATCTCCGCGCGAAGTGGAAATTGTAAAACCTGAGTTGCCTGAGGTTCCTCAAACAGCTACAGTAGCGCCTAATATGCGTGTACGATTCTTGATTGATAAAAAAGGAAATGTAAAAAACGTATTCGTAGAACGTTCCTCTGGGTATGCACCAGTTGATGAAGCTGTGAAAAAAGCCATTCTACAATGGAAATTTACACCTGCTATTGGTGTAGACCAAAAGGCTCATGAATCTATTATTGGGATGACAATTACTCTACCTAAACAAGCTGTAACAGCTAAATAAGGAGAATGTGATGAATAAAGTGTTGCGTTGTACTGTGTTATGCGCATTGTTTGTAACTAGTATGGTAGCCTCTGTGTTGGCGGCTCCATTTCAATTGCCTGTAGCCATATCTACTCCATCTGTAAATCAAATTAATATTACTGGTTATGGCGATTCGATTCATAGTGCAGATGTGCGTTTTACCATTAATGAAGATGGTTCTGTAGGGGATATAGAGGTCGTAAAATCTAGTGGCGTTACTGCCCTTGACGAAGCGCTTGTTGAAAAAATTTCTACATGGCGTTTTACCCCTGCTACAGATTCTAATGGTAATCCAGTAGCATCTTCTAAAACTGAATATATTGATTTTAGAAATTAATAGAAGGCACTCATACATTGTATGGGTGCTTTTTTATGTGCTGGTGAAAGTACTTAAGGGTTTAATTATATGGGGTGAAAGTATTTTGTGGCTCAATTATCTTGGGAAATGTATCCACAGCAACTGAAAATTACTTTCAAAATAAGTATAATAAATGTATATTTAATATAGTAATAATATATTGTATATACTAATAGTCTTTGACCCGTGGAGGTATAAGCATATGAATCCATTACAGCAAAAGCTAGACATTAATAACGAACGGTACAGAATTATTGTATCTATTAAAGAGGATTATTTAGACGGTAAATTATCCTTGGAAGAGGGTAACCGTATTTTAAAAGAAAAGTTAGGCACTTGTACGCCTGACGAATTTGCTTATGCAGAGCAAAGTTTGAAAGGTGTCTATAAGGATGAAGAAATACTAGACAAGATGGATGATTTGTTGAATTTATTTGACGGTGTATTAGTGCGTGCCGAAAATGAGTACCCAGAGAATCATCCATTGTGGGCTTATTTAGAAGAAATTAATGCTGTTGAAAAGGTAGCTCTTGAAGCGGATGAATTATTAAAACAAGATAAGTTTATTAAAAATCCTTGGCTTGGCGTGTTTGATTCCTTAGCAGAATGGCGTATCCATCTATCTCGTAAGCAAAATCAACTATATCCAATGTTAGAAAATCATGGGTTTGATCGTCCAACGCGTATTATGTGGACCTTTGATGATGGCGTGCGCGATGCTATCTCTGCATCCTATGCTTTGCTTCGGGAAGATAAATACGAAGAATTCTTAGCGTCTGTACCAGAAACATTAGAGAAGTTACGTGATTTGAACTCTAAGGAGTTAGAGGTTTTATTGCCAACATCCTTTAAATTATTAAGCGATGAAGAGTTTGTGCGCATGAGCAAAAATGACCATGAAATCGGCTATGCTATTATTAACGCACCAGGTTTATATATCGTGCCCGGTATTAACGATTCCGCAGCCTCATTAAATGGAAATGCTGCTGGTCAAAATAGTGCAGTATCTAATGAGTTTCTAAATGATTTGGCAGGCTTGTTATCTAAGTATGTAGGTCCTGTAGGTGGAGCACAAGTTGGCAAGGATACAGTCCTCGATGTGGCGACAGGTAAATTGACCTTAGAGCAAATCAATTTGCTGTTCCGTCATCTTCCAGTAGATTTGTCTTATGTTGATGAAAATGAACTCGTTAGATTTTACAGTGATACGCCACATCGTATATTCCCTCGCAGTGCCAATGTTATTGGTCGTGAAGTGAAGAATTGTCATCCTGCTAAGTCTGTTCACATTGTAGAAGAAATCGTAGAGAAATTCCGATCTGGTGAGCAAAACCAAGCTGAATTCTGGATCAATAAACCGGGATTGTTTATCTACGTTATTTATACAGCGGTACGAGATGAAAATGGTAAATTCCGCGGTGTCTTAGAAATGATGCAAGATTGTACTCATATTCGTGAACTTGAAGGTTCTCGCACCTTGTTGACTTGGGATAAGACTGATTTTGTAGGAAATACAGCTAATAATAGTAATGATAAATCCCTAGCTCAAGAGGCTGCAGAAGAAGTAGATGAAGAACCACTCACTACTGATGCTGACGGTCGTTTCCATATCGATGCAAAGACAACTCTCTCTAATTTAATCAAGCAAAGCCCTGAGGTTGTAGATTATTTGATTTCTTTAAATCCTAAATTTGAGAAATTGAAAACACCGATGGTGAAAGTGATGGCAAAAGTGGCAACGATCAAGATGATTGCCGAACGTGGTGATTTTAATGTAGATGAACTAGTCGGTAAAATCGATGCCTTTATTAATAAAGCTAGAAAATAAATATTTGCTTTTTTAGAATAAATGGCTAGGTCCTATGACCTAGCCTCATTTTATTTTTTGATTAGCTGTTATATATTCAATATGCTTTTTTACCCTGATTTTTACTGGAGTAAAATCAATAAAATAGATAGAGATATCAAAACTATTTATATAAAATATGTTGCACTAATTCATAATAAGCATACATTAATTTCTTATATTTCATCTACTTTGTGTATACAAATTTATCTGAAAAGGGTAAAATAGATAATAATGAAAGTATTTGCGGATGCAGTATTTTCTTATCTAAAACTACTTTTACAAGAGAAATTACGTATATATTAAAGGTGAGGATCTGGATACTATGTCGACAAGACGCGTTTGGAAGCAAAGTGAAATTAAAACAAACCCATTATTTTCTAAGATGCGCAGTACTATTGAAACTGCATTTTATGGAAACAATGTAACTCCTGTAACATCTGTGGCTCAAGCGTATCAATTTGCCACTGAAGAACCAGGCGTTATCATCCTCGATATGCCTGTGTATAAACCGGTGGAACAAGGTTTACCTGTAGATGCAAAGGTACTTGTTACAAACGATGGCAAAACTACAGGTCGTTATGCAAAAGCTCGTCGTATCATTGGCGATGAAGGCATTGATGAAGTAGAACTCGCTAATATTGCCCGTGATGCTGTATATGATAGCCGTGGTAAAGAGTGGATTTCTGCTGAAGCTATCGTAGGTCTTGATAAGAAATTCACAGCTCGCGCGCATTTGATGATTCCAAAAGATCACGCATCTATCTTGTATTCTTGGATTATGAACTTCAAGTTCTTTGATGCAGCTGTAAAAGAGTTCTACAATGACAGTGTAGAAATTCCTGAAGGCGACATCTACATTTATTCTGACCCTGACTATGTTGTACCAGGTCATCCAGGTGGTCTTGCTATCTTTGACCCAGCTCATAACTGTGCTATGATTCTTGGTATGCGCTATTTCGGCGAGCACAAAAAAGGTACCCTTACATTGGCATGGTCTTTGGCAAATCGCTTCGACTATGTAGCATGTCATGGCGGTATGAAACGTTACAATCTTGAAAATGGTAAAAGCTACACAATCGGTGTATTTGGCTTGTCCGGCTCCGGTAAATCTACATTGACTCATGAAAAACATGATGGTCGTTATGATATTTCTATCTTGCATGACGATGCGTACATCATCAATACAAACGATTTGAGCTCTATTGCTCTAGAACCTACATACTTCGACAAAATGCAAGATTACCCTGTAGAACATCCTGCTAATGAATTCTTGTTAACACTACAAAACGTAGGTGTAACAATGGATGAAGAGGGCCGCAAGGTTGTATTGGCAGAAGATGTACGTAATAATAACGGTCGTGCTATCAAATCTCAATTCTGGACAGATAACCGTGTAAACTATGTAGATCAACCAGTTAATGCTATCGTATGGCTAATGAAAGATAAAACATTGCCACCAATCCTTAAGATTAACGATCCTATATTGGCATCTACAATGGGCGCAACACTTGCAACACGTCGTTCTACAGCAGAAAAACTCGATGCTCATGTGGATCCAAATGCACTTGTTATCGAACCATATGCAAATCCATTCCGTACATATCCATTGGTTCGTGACTATGAAAGTTACAAAAAACTGTTCTCTGAATGTGGCGTCCAATGTTACATCATGAACACAGGCTTCTTCTTGGAAGAGAAAATTCCAAAAGAAGTAACTCTTGATTTGTTAGAACGTTTGGTAGAAGGCACTTTGGACTTCAAACCATTCTACAAATACGAAAACCT
This sequence comes from uncultured Veillonella sp., assembly GCA_902477915.1. Classification (GTDB taxonomy): domain Bacteria; phylum Bacillota; class Negativicutes; order Veillonellales; family Veillonellaceae; genus Veillonella. The sequence continues at coordinate 6,252 of CABSJA010000022.1, read as the reverse complement.
CTCCTATGTAGAGGTTCCTGGTTTCGAACCACCATTCCAAGTGCGCGAATACCATCACCAACTACACAAAGCATTCGAGTTCCGCTATGACTATGTAGAAAAACTCATTGGTCATAAAAACGAATTGCCACAAGAAGTATTGGATGTACTAAAAACGTTAATGTAATCTATTGTTATTAATTATTCTGCAGTGAGTTCAATTAGTTTCATAGCTAGAGATTAATAACTATAAAATGATAAGGTGAATTAAATACTTACACAAAAAGGCCCTCCGGATGGAGGGCCTTTTGTATGTTCGTGTAGTTGCGTATGCTTGGGGAATAATAACAATACCATCGGTATCGGCAATGAGTATATCTCCAGATTGGATTTCCATATATACCTCTTACTAGTTGTTTTTTGTTTTTTCTTGTACCAATCGGAGTTGACCACCTGCTATTAGGATTTCGACCTCACGATCTGTTAAATCAGATATAGCTTCAAAGTCAAAACCTTTAGTTAGATTAGTAACACGTATGTGTCGGGTTTGTAATTGGTCAGGGAAATTCAGGATTTCTAATTCATCATCCTGATTGATGCGATCATAGTCGGAGGGGTTAACAAAGTTAAGCGGTACAACACCATGATTAATAAGATTGTTTTTATGAATACGTGCTAATGATTTTGTAATGACCGCTTTTACTCCAAGATACATAGGAGCAATGGCGGCGTGTTCACGGCTAGATCCTTGGCCGTAGTTTTCGCCACCCACTATAAATGATTTGCCGTATTGTTTAGCGCGTGATACAAATTCAGGGTCTATACGCCCGAATGTGATTTCACTAATAGCTGGAATATTAGAGCGTAGTGCAGAGAATTGTGCACTAGCAGGGGTAATATCGTCTGTGGTGATATTGTCCGGGCGATAGGCCGAAACATGGGCCCGAATAGTGGTGGGAAGAGGCTCGTTAATTGGCATAGGCTTGATATTAGGGCCCCGTACGATTTCTACCTTATCTGTAGTGTCGCTAGGTGGAATAATCATGTTATCGTCGATGATATAGTTAGTAGGTTCACTTACCTGTGAAAGCACATCTGTTATGCCTTCTGTAATTGGATCTGTGATATACCCTTTAAGGGCGCTGATGGCAGCTACTTCCGGACTTCCGAGATAGATAGACGCATCTAGCGTGCCGCTACGACCTTTAAAATTACGGTTTGATGTGCGTAAGGAGATACCATTTGTGCGAGGTGCTTGACCAATGCCTACACAAGGACCACAGCCACATTCCAAAATGCGGGCCCCTGCATCGACCAATGTTGAAATAATGCCATCACGTAATGCCATAGAGAAAATTTGGCGACTACCAGCGGCTACAACGAGGCTAACATTAGGATGGACCGTATGATCTTTTAAAATAGCTGCTGCTTTTGCAAGGTCTGTGTAAGAAGCATTTGTACAGCTACCGATAAATACTTGGTCAATCTTTACTTGTGTTGGCAAATCCTTGATAGCAATAACGTTATCTGGCATGTCTGGTTGAGCTACTAATGGGGTGAGTTCATTTAAGTTGATGATGATTTCTTCATCATAGGTGGCATCCTTATCTGGTAAAAGTTCAATCCAGTCTTCTTCGCGTTGTTGATTGATAAAGAATTGATGTACCACTTCATCGCTAGGGAATATGGAGGTAGTGGCACCCATTTCTGCACCCATATTTGTAATTGTAGAGCGGTCATAAATAGATAGGCAAGACAAGCCTTCGCCTGTATATTCGTAAATTTTGCCCACACCGCCTTTTACGGTTTCGCGACGTAACATTTCAAGAACTATATCCTTGGCAGATACACCAATAGGAAGTGTACCTTGTAAATCAACTTTCACAATACGTGGCATTTTTATATAAATTGGTTCACCTGCCATGGCAAGAGCTACATCGAGTCCACCTGCACCGATAGCTAGTGCGCCGATAGCACTACCTGTCGGCGTATGGCTATCAGAACCTAATAGAGTTTTGCCTGGTTTACCGAAACGCTCAAAATGTACAGTATGGCAAATGCCGTTGCCTGCACGAGATAGGTAAAGGCCATACTTTTTAGCAATAGACTGTAAATAAACGTGGTCATCAGGATTTTTATTATCTGCATATAGTAAATTATGATCTACATAACTGACAGACAATTCTGTTTTAACACGAGGAACATTCATGGTTTCAAACGCTAAATACGCTTGCGTTCCTGTCACATCATGTGTCAATGTTTGATCTATACGAATAGCGATTTCTTCACCTATATTCATACTTCCTGATAATAGATGGGTGGCTAATATTTTACGAGAAAGATTTTGCCCCATAATAAACTCCTTTATATTCCTTATTATAGAAGGGACTGAGATATTTATCACTATATAATTAATACTATGTAATTAATACTATCATTTATAGTCTATTGGTGATAATATTTATTAATGATAAGGTGATAATGTTTTGTTATAAGGTGTTTCTATGGATATAAAGGATATTAAATATATAAGTACCATCGTCGAGATGGCATCATTTTCAAAGGCATCTAAAAAACTATATATTTCTCAGCCCGCATTGAGTCAAAGTATTCGTCGTATCGAAGCTGAGTTAGGGGTGCCTTTATTTGCTCGAGATCGTACAAAGGTTGTGCCAACGGCGGCAGCATTACAGATTGCTAAAGAGGGGATGCCCTTAGTAGGAAAGGTAGAGGCTTTAACGCAGTCTATCATTAATCAAGGATCTGATGCAGCTTATCATGTGCGGATTGGGTTGTCTCAATTTTATGGCCATCATATGCTGGGAAAAACATTGAAGAGCTTTCAACAAATTGAACCTTCTTGGGAATTCCACGTAGTAGAAGGAGAGTCCCATTTTTTGGAACAACAAATTTGTGATGGCTTGGTAGATGTAGGGTTGTTTCCTACACCGATTTATTCTCAAGCTCTTGAAAGCTATCCTGTACTAGATGAGCAAATTCTATTGGCCGTTAGTGTAGAAAATAAAAAAGCCATAGCTATTGCTGATTCGCTTATGACACCGGATGGAATTCATGAAATAGCACCCTTTGGAACATTTCCGTTTATTCTCATAAGAGAAGGCCTTAAGTTGCGAACTTTGGTAAATCGTCTGTGTCAGGCTGAATCCTTCGTACCTAAAGCAGTTATTGGCTCTGAAAATCTTGATACTTGTCGATCCTTGGTAGAGGATGACTATGGTATTACATTCTTGCCAAGCACATTAAATAGTAAGGGCGATGATGATAAGGTTAAATTTTATCCTCTTGCATCGAAATTGTGTTTCCGTCAGTTGGTATTAGTTGCCAGATCGGATAGAGCTAAGCGATTCCATCTAGCTGAAGTAGCACAGATTATGCAACAATTTTTATAAATTATACATATGGATCTATTAGAATGGTGTAGCTTTTAGATACATAAATAAATATATATATATATATTAATAAATAAATACACATATAGATAAAAGATAAATAGATAAAAGAGGTTAATTCCTAAAAATAACAGGAATTAACCTCTTTTGGTTTTATGAAAGGAATCTGAAGGAATCGAATTTGATAAATATTGTTATTATAATGTTTTATAGGCATAAATGAGTCAAAAATTTCTCAAAATTTAATTGACAAATGTCCTTTCAGAAAATATACTTATAGTAGTTTAAAACATATTTTGGAGATAGGATTTAAAACCCATCGTTGAGGTGGAATTAACTTGCATAAAAGTAGAATATGTTTTCTTGTTATTGTCAGTTGGCCTACGTAGGCCCCTAGGAGGTTTATTATGAGTAAAGATGTGGAAAATAAAAATACCCATGACCATAGCCATGGTGAACATCATCACCATCATGATCATGACCATCATCATGACCATGACCACTGCCATTGTGGCGGTCACCATCACGATCACGACCATGATCACCATCATGACCATGACCATAGTCATGGCAAAGCGTTGCCAACGGATAAATGGGTGCCACACACTCATGAACCAGGGGTGCCTCATAAACATGGCGTAAACGACTACATGAAAGCCGTTGCGGAATACCGTAAAACATGGCCTACAAAACAAGATGTTATCGAACAAACACCAGATCCTGCTGTACGCGAAATGATTCTTCGCATGGAGCAAATCGGTTGCGATACAGTATTTGACCGTTTTGATAAACAACAACCACAATGTACATTCGGTATTGCTGGTGTATGTTGCCGTATTTGTTTCATGGGTCCATGTAAAATTACACCTAAGAGCCCTCGCGGTGTCTGCGGTGCCGATGCTGACCTTATCGTAGCGCGTAATATGACACGTGCTGCAGCAGGTGGTTTGACTCAACATGGTGCGCATGCCCGTGAAATTTTGATTTCTTTGAAAGCTGCTGCTAATGACCAATTGGATATTCCAATTATGGGCGAAGAAAAAATCCGTACTGTATGTAAAGCTTTCAACATCCCTGAAGAAGGCCGTTCCTTAAAAGAAGTGGCAAATGACTTGGCAGATGTATTGCTTGAAGATTTGAGCCGTGCATTGCCAGGAGAATATAAAACTATTACAGCGTTGGCTCCAGCTGAACGTCGCGAAGTTTGGAAAAACTTGGATATCTTGCCTATTTCCGCGTACAATGAAGCATTTGATGCATATCATCGTACATGTGTAGGTACAGATGGCGACTGGGAAAGCAACATGAAACAATTCTTACGTTGTGGCCTTGCTTTCACATTCACAGGCGTAGTTGCAGCAGACATCGCAACAGACGCATTGTTCGGTCTTGGTGGTCGTCGTACATCCAAAGTTAACATCGGCGCTTTGAAAAAAGGTTATGTTAACATCGCTGTTCATGGTCACTTGCCAACATTAGTATCCCAAATTTGTAAAATTGGTGCTTCTGAAGAGTACTTAGAAAAAGCAAAAGCTATCGGTGCTAAAGGTATCCAATTCTACGGTATCTGCTGCTCTGGTTTGTCCAGTATGTACCGTTATGAAAATGTTATTCCATTGTGTAATGCTATCGGTGCTGAGCTTGTACTTGGCACAGGCGCGCTTGATTGCTGGGTAGCTGACGTTCAAGACGTATACCCTGCTATCATGGACGTAGCACGTTGCTTCAACACAAAAGTTATCACTACATCTGATGCAGCTCGTTTACCAGGTGCAGAGCACATCGGTTACGATCATCACCACACTAACTTGGCTGAAACAAAAGATTTGGCTCGTAAAATCTTGGATCGTGCTCTTGAAGCTCATGAATTGCGCAAAGGTATGCCTGTATTCATTCCGCCATATGAAATCACTGCAGAAGTTGGTTTCTCTCCAGAATCCACTGTTAAACATTATGGTTCCTTCAAACCATTGGCAGAGGCTTTAAAATCTGGTAAAGTTCGTGGTATCGTTAACGTAGTAGGTTGTTCCAACCCTCGCGTTATCTACGAAAAAGCAACTGTAGATATCGTTGATACACTTATTAAAAATGGCTGTATCATCTTAACAAATGGTTGTGCATCCTTCCCATTGATGAAACTTGGTTACTGTAATACAGATGCTATTAAGAAATGTAGCCCTGCATTGCAAGAGTTCTTGGGCGATGATCAACCACCAGTATGGCATGTTGGCGAATGTGTAGATAATGCACGTTCCTCCGGTATCTTCGCTGGTATTGCTGGTGAATTAGGCCTTAACTTGCCACAAATGCCATTTGCAATGTCTAGCCCTGAATGGTCCAACGAAAAAGGTATTGATGCATCCCTTGGCTTCCGCTTGATGGGTATTAACTCTTACCACTGTGTTGAGCCACCTACACAAGGCTCTGATGCTGTTACAAAATGGCTCAAAGAAGATACTAAAGACATCTTAGGCTCTGTTATGTATGTAAATACAGATCCTGCAAAAGTAGCTGAAAAAATCTTAGCAGATATCGATGCTAAACGTGCTGCTTTAGGCTGGGCTGAAGTAAAATAAACTACAGTCGAATTAAATAGTACATTTTGTACATAATAATACCCTCAAAGGTTTAATTGCTCATGTAGTTAAGCCTTTGAGGGTTTTCTTTTTGTCGATTTAAAACTGGTGGTTTCTATTGTATTTGAAAGCTGATTTATACTAGTAATATTAATATTCTATGGATTATGAAATGGGACATAGTAAATAAAATTAGAAACTATATGCAGGTATTGAATATAGGAATATTTTGACAACGAAAAAAGGACTCCAACTGGAGTCCTTTTTTCATGTAAGGGGAGTGTTAG
>CABSJA010000021.1 GCA_902477915.1 uncultured Veillonella sp. | reverse complement strand
ACGCATTGATAACGCGGAAGTTTACCGACTGGCTTAGGATGATAATGAACAAGATACCAAAGTATTTCCAATAGTTTTTTAGTGGTTTTGCGGCTACAATTGGATTTTCTGTAGCTACTGCTTGATCAATGGTACGCGCATGCGCTACGATGCGTGGCATGAGCGCGAATAGAGCAGTAAATATAATAATACCTGCCACTGTAAAAGCAGCTAGTCCATGTGGACCTACTGTATAGGCGATGGCGCCTGCAAAGAGTGGACCAAAGGCAAAGCCAGAACTGCCGCCTATGGCAAAGGTGCCCATAGCCTTACCCTTTTTACCACCACCGAGGCGGTTCATAATTTTAGCGCCCTCTGGATGGAAGATAGAGGAACCTACACCTGCTAAGGTGGCGCAAACAAGGAGGCTTTCATAAGAGGTAACAAAGCCCATCATACCTGTACTACAGGCGGATAATAAAACACCAAAGGCAATGAGTCGCGGTTGATTGATCTTGTCTGAAATATAGCCTAGTAATGGCTGTAATAATGACGATAATGCTGTATTAGCTAAGATAAGAAAACCTGCTTGCTCCAAACTCAGTCCATAGGTATAAATGAACAGTGGTAAGAGGGCAGGCAACACACTTTGACAAGAGTCATTAATCATATGGCTCAATGTGATGAGATACGGGTAATATTTTTTCATAGTCGTGTCCCCTTGAGTCTATTTAATAGCAGTAATTATATCTTGTGTATATTATAACTCATAAAGTTACCAAAGTATTGATAAATATAGACTAATTATATAGGTAACAATAGTGTTATATAAATTGGGTCAATATAGATACAAAAAAAGCGCTAACCATGGTTAGCGCTTTATATAGTTTAGTTGGCAGAGAATTAGGGAGTAGAACCTAAATAGCGCGTAAATACTTGTATTGTTTGATTTTCAATATCTCTATGGGGCAAGTTATGGGGCAAGCCTAGCCATTTCTAGCATTTAGCTTGTTTATAACGTCCTCATTCATTGCCTGTGTCACATGAGTATATATGCTTAATGTAGTAGCAGGATCATTATGTCCTACACGCTGCATTATGGCTTTTAGCGGCACGCCTAATTCTGATAAGATACTAATATGAGTATGTCTAAATATGTGCGTAGTGATGTGTTTATCGCCTATAGATACGCGTTTTAGTATTTTGTTGATGTATTGCATGTCATAAGGGTTGCCACGCTTAGCAGTGAATATATAGCCTTGTTCATGGTAGCCATTGAACCATAAAGAACGGCGTTTATTTTCTGTTGTGAGCCGTTCTAATATGCGAACGGCTCTATTGCATAGCTTTACATCTCTAACAGAGTAAATATTTTTAGGCGTTCCGCGCTTTATTTCGCTGCTATTATTACAATGATATTGTAATGTACCATTAATATTAATAGTGGCTTTTTCTTTGTCATAGTCGCAATAACGTAAGGCCAGTAATTCGCCAATTCTTAGACCTGTAAGACTTATGAATTCTACCAATAGGGATATTCTAGGACTTATATCGTTTAATTGCCTTAGGACCTCTTTTAACTCCATATTATCAAGAAATTTATTTTGCTTTTTAGCCACCTCATCGCGGCTGAAAGGCTTTTTTATTATTTTGATGTCCTCTATGTCCTGAATGTCTTTTACTAGGCCTCTACGCTTAGCATAACGAAAAATAGCCCTAACCGTTGTCATTAATGACTTGCTATAGTGATAGCTACGATTTTCAACATAATATACTTTATTTGCTAGCTCCTCAATCATAATAGGTGTTACTTTGATGATTGGTATATCAGTAGGGATATACTTAAAAATCTTTTTAACGTGGGTATTATGGTTTACGTGAGTAGCTAGTTTTACAGTAGGCCTGGTATGATCTAGCCATAAATGCGCCACCTCATGCAGCGTTATATATTTGTCTTGTTCATAGCCGTCTAATACTTGCGCTATTTTTTCATGTAGCAGCTTAGAGGCTTGTTTTTTGTATGTAGGACTATTCCCATTTAAAGAAATACTAACACGCTTTAATTTGCCCGTTATAGGGCAATTATAGCGTTCATAATATATGTATTTTGTTCCTGTGTTTGTGGCTCTTTCTTCTATCCACATAATAACCGCCTTTCATAGGGCGGTATACAGTAGCTATTTTATAAGGCTTAATAGCGTATACAAATTTATAGGTGATACTTTACCGTCTGTAAAGAGTGTTTGGAACTCCATAGGTATTGAGATATCAAACTCATTATTATATACCGTTTCTATTGCAGATCTTAACTTGCATTCTAATTGTTCAATAATATGAGTGTTAATTTGTATAGGTGCAGTTGACATTAATTCTTGATATAGCAAAATATCCTCTTTTTTCTCAAAAGATATTTTGAATACTGGCGGAATATCGTTATATTCCTTGTATTCTATGTTCAAAAAGAATATATGTGTAAATGTATTACCCATAAATAAAGGAATATCGCTTTTACCATATTTGGTTATATGTAACTCTAGATCAATTAGTATAGATTTATTATTAAACTTAGGATTTCTTGCCTCTATATTAATATCAAAAGGAGCAAAAGAGATTAAGTCCTCTAACCCTATATTTAACACAGAACATATTTTATTTACTGTTTCAAACTGTATACCACCACTAATATTATTTACTAGCTGATTTATTGCGGTACGGCTAACGCCTGATGTTTTAGCTAAGCCAGTAGCAGATATATTTTTATTGGCTAGTATAGTTTTTAAATTGCTAATAATCATATAATCACCTCTATTTTGATTATATATGTTGATTGTGATTTTATCAATAATTGAGTTATATATAATGCAAATTTAATTAAAATAGAAATATATACTTTACAATTTACGATATTGGTAGTAGTATTTAAGTAGAGTTATATATAACTCTAAAATTAAGATAATAGATTTATATATAAAACAAAAAGGAGGTGAATTAATGAAAGAGTTCAATAAGTTAATCGGATATCGTAATCGGTGCGGCTTATCTCAAAAGGCGATGGGGGAATTTATAGGAATTACTGCTCAAGCATATGGGCGAAAAGAAAACCACGAAGCTCAATTTACAAGAGATGAGATGAAAACGATCCATACTGCACTCGAAACAGAATTAAACGAACCTATTAGTTTTACAGAATTATTTAATATTTAATATGACGCAAATCAAACCTCATATAATCATCTCAAAGCGTTGTATTAAGGTGAAAGAAAAACGCCGCCATAATAGGCAGCGTGGAAAGGTTAATATATGAAGATTGTTGAAAGTGTAACGCCGATAAATCAGCGATACATACAGTATAAGAATATTGGCAAGGCTTATGATCTAAGTCGCATGCAGGTGTATAGGCTAATTCAACGAATGAAACGTACCGCAAAATACAAAAAATCATTCGTTGAAATTGGGCCTAAATGTAAATTAGTTAAATTAGATGATTTTGATGACTTTTTCAAGTCTACTCATAACCAATATTTAACTAAAGAGGTATAGTAAAATACCTTTCTATTATTATATCAAAATGTTAAAGAAACATAAAGGAGGAAGAAGCCTTTTGAGTGTTAGTAAACCAATATTTTATGACGGTAAAAAGTTTTTACATAATAAAATGGGTGATTATCTAATTAAGAAATATCATTTAAAACGTATTATTAATGAAAATTTATTAGACGGTGCGCCGCCTGATGATGTAGATATATATTTCTTTAATCCTAAAAATAATAATTACGAACCGTTTAGTAAATCCGAATGTAATAGACTTACTATTCTTGAAGATAAAGAATTAAAAACCAATGCACGTAAAGAGGTATGGGAGTACATCAAAAGTATAATTAGCGATTGTTATATTACTGATCCTCATATAGTAGGGTGTTTGAATTGCCTTCTTAATATAAGGACTGGTGAAGTAGTGCAGAAAACGCCTGGTACGATATTAAGGAATTACATACCAGTTAAGTATGATCCTAAAGCCTTAGAAAATGATGCATTAAATACATTCATGAAAAATCTCTTTGGTGATAATAGAGAAATGCATACATTTATTTATCAGATCATTGCATATGGTTTATGGCCTGACAATCATCTACAAAAATTCTTTATTTTGTTTGGTGAGGGCGGCAATGGTAAGAGTACATTTCTTAATTTACTAAAGCTATTTTACGGTCGTGAGAATATCAGTATTCTAGGCTTAGTTAAATTTGGCGATGATAGGTATATTGGTAGTCTTTATGGAAAAATGGTTAATCTAGGTGATGATATAGAGGCAAGTGCTTTATTAGAAAGCGCAGTACTTAAAAAGGTTGTTAGTGGTGAGCCAGTACATGCTAACCCTAAATTTGGCCTTATGTTTGCCTTTGTAGTAACACAAAAATTATTATTTTCAGCTAACTCAGTACCACGTATTACAGATACATCGCAAGGCATGGCCGATAGACTTATTGTTATACCATTCACGCAGCGTATTAGGGGAACGGCCACGGCAGCACCTAATATAGTACAAGAAATTGTTAAAAGCGGCGGTTTATCAGTGCTGCTGAATAGAGTATTAAAAGAGGTACCTAATATTATAAATGAGATCCATATACCAGAATTAATACAAACAGCAACTAAAAAACATATGACTGATACGAACCCAGTAGCGCTATTTGTTAGTGAAATGAATGAAAGCGGTTGGCGTATTGATACTGGTAGTAATTTTGAGTGGATAGCAGCGATTAAAACTATATCAGATTTAACTACCGTACAAGTCTATAACCTCTATAAAGAGTGGTGCAAGGAAAATGGATATAAACCATTGGCAAATAATACGTTTGGGCGTGAATTATATCGTTTAGGATATGAAAGTATTCAGATTGGGGTTGGTGAATTACGTGGTAAGCGCTCATATCAGAAAAAATAAAACTGTAATATGTATATAACACGTTTTAATGTTTTACCTATTACATCGTAAATATAGATATTATCTATATTTACAGTATAGTGTAACTATTGTAACTAATATTTTTATATTAATAGGATATTTTATTAAATATATTCTACAAAATATATTATAAAGTTTTCTTTAATAACTAGTTACTTTGTTACAAAGGCATAAACGCTGTGTTTGTGCTATCACATTGCCAGTTATAAGCTAGTTGCAAAAGGAGCATATATGAAAAATACAAGAAATATTGTGATACAAGAAAACACATTAGAGCGGGTAGTTATTTGTATTGATGATACTATCCAGGCTGTTATTACCTTTAATAAATGTATATTTGATGAGGTTAAAGGACAACAAATTACTCATGTTGAATGTGAGATCAAACCTTTAGATGAGGAGTAAAAAAATGACTAAAGAAATGCAATATTTAAAATCAAATATTGAATTACAAGAGCTAAGCCTTAGATGTATTGATAGATTTAATAATAAAGAAATTGATATATACGATGTTGTAGCTACTATAACATTAGTGGCCTTTAAGAAAGGTTTAAAAGCAAGTATTTATGATTGGGGAGAGTTGCAATGAATGTATTAGATCGTCATGAAGAAATACCAGGTCTAAAAAATGAATATCTTGATAAGATTAAATTAGTAGTAAATAGACATACTGATAAAGTGACTTTGTTAGCCTTGACTAAAACAGAATTTAATATCATTCAAGATGAATTCGGTAATATGCTAGATATTACAGTTACTTGTGAGCATATTTTTAATAATAAGCACTTAGTTGTTACGGCCGTAGTAAGCAGGAGGCAGATATGAAGATACATTTCTCATGCAGCAACGAGGCGGAATATATCCGCCTCAATCCTATCATTAATTTATTGAGGGCTGATAGAACCCTAAAATATAAAGAAAAAATAGATAATCAAGGCCGAAAACAGATTTATTTTGTATCAATAAAAAGGCCGTAAGTATAGGCGGTATATAGCTTTATAGAAATATACCCCCTCTATTGTTTTTTAGTAAAATATGGTATAATTAAGACAATCAAATACAGGAGTACCGCAATCACGCATGTGATTGAACGCTTTTTATGGCATGGGAATAGATAGGCTTAGGCTTGTTTGTTCTCATGCTTTTTTATTTAAAAGAAATCGCGCTCAACATCTCGCCCGCCTTCTTTTTGAACTCGGACAAAAAAGTCCGAGTTGTAATCCACCCCATCTTCAAACCCACACTCACACATTCGAGGGAACCGATCTTTATATTCTGTTCCGTTACCCATTTCATTATGTTAGACCTCCAATATAACATGAGAAAAATATCGCGAGAAAGTGTATTTGAGGTAATAGCCTCTAGGCTATGGTATATAAGTTTTGGCCGTATAATATGGCGATCCTCCAAATGACTTATATATTATTTACTGCACTAACAGGAAAAATAGGAGTAATTAAAATGACTGAAAAAAACAAAGAAAAACTGTTTACGCAAGCTGAAGTAGATAACATTGTAAAAGAACGCCTAGAACGTGAGCGTAAGCGCTATAATAGCGACAACGACATGGTGGAAACGTTACAAAAAGAACTGGTAACGGTAAGGGCTGAATTACAAGGCTTAAAGGCTGATAATGAGGCCAAAGCTACAGCGTTAAAAGCGGAACAGGTTAATAAAACTATCATTCAAGAATTAGAAAAGGCCAACGGCATTAACCCTACAGAGCTTGCACGATTATTTATTAATAATGCAAGTGTAGACGATAAAGGGAGTGTAATTTATACCGATGATAACGGTAATAGTGTACCTATTGGAGAACACATTAAAGAATGGGCCAGTAAATCAACATGGGCAATTAAAGATAATCAAAAGGCCGGTAGTGGTTTTGGAAGTGGCTTATCATGTAGTTCTCAATCTATAGGGAATGATGAATTACGCGATGCTTTTGGCCTTAAATAGAAAGGTTAAATATGGCTATTGAACTAGCAACCCAATTTTTGCCCTATGTAGATGAGCAATTTAAGGCAGAGTCAAAACGGCAAGTAATAACAAACAATGACTTTGAATTTACAGGCGCGCATAGCGTCAAAGTATACAAAGTTACAACAAGCGCTATGAATGATTATGATCGTGCGGGTACAGGCGCAAACCATAGCCGATACGGTCAAATTCAAGGCTTAGACGCTACTACAGAAGAATTTACATTGGAAAAAGACCGATCCTTCACATTCGCTCTTGATAAATTAGATGTAGATGAAACAAAAGCAGCATTGCAAGCAGCGGCGGCGCTTGCCCGTCAACTTAGAGAAGTAGTAATTCCTGAAGTTGATACTTATGTATATGGTAAAGTTGTAGCAGGTGCAGGTACTACAGAAACAGGCGCATTAACGGATAAAAATGTATATGACACTATTTTAAAGGCTACTGAAGTACTTGATACTGCTGAAGTACCAGAAACAAACCGTGTTTTATTGGTAACTCCTGATACATATACAATCATGAAAAAGAACGCCTCTATTGTCATGGCTACAGATGTAGGCCAGGATATGCGAAAATTGGGCGTTATTGGTATGTTAGATGGTGCTACGATTATCAAAGTACCTAAAATTAGACTACCTGAGGACGTTAATTTTGTTTTGGTTCACCCGTCCGCAACGGTTGCCCCAGTAAAACTTGAAGATTATAAAATCCATCAGGATCCACCTGGTATTAGTGGTAATCTAGTAGAGGGGCGTATTGCATACGATGCCTTTGTCTTAGAAAATAAAACTAAAGGTATCTACGTACACAAAGCAAAATAACACCATAAGAGGGCGAAGTCATTCGCCCTCTTTCTTTATATCTAGAAAGGCATAATATGAAAGAAAATAAGCGGCTATCATTTCGGTTTTCTACACCGCAGCAAGTAAGAAAGTCAATAAGCCGTATAAACAATATGGTGGCTAATGGCGAAATGGATAGTAAGAGAGCAAATACTATTATTGTAGGGGCTAATGCTATATTAGGCGCTATTAGATTAGACGAGCAACAAAAGCAAATAGAGAAGTTAGAGGAGTTAGTAAATGAATTTACTGAATAAATTAACTAAAAAAGTAAATCAAAAGGCCGCTCTTAAGAGTAAAGCGTTAAAGGAAATAGAGCGATCTAAATTCTTGGCCACTATATCAACGGGATTATTAAAGCGCTGTATATCAAACTGTAAAGTAGAACAAGATAGAGCGTGTAATGAGGTTATAGCGCTACATAAGAAGTACTGTGAAGAAAATAACATCAAAGATAATTTCATGTGAGGGCGGCATATGACAGATTGTATTTGTGTAGATGCAGATGTAAAGAAACAAATCATAAGTAGATTGAAAGAATACGCTTTAATTAGTGAGCGCCGTAGAATGTTATTAGATGAGTTAAATGGTATGAATCTTTACAATCCTAATACTTCTCAAATAAAAGCTACTCCTGGCGGTAAGAATAAAAAGACAGATATATCAGATTTATTAGTTAGGAGAGAGAAAAAAAGGGGGGCTTATGTCATGATTAATATCATTTATTCTGCATGCTGTATATGTATATATGATCTGCCAATTAATGAAAGAGCAATAAAGAGCCTAATTCGTTATATAAATGGCGAAATTCAAGGCAGGGCTTCATTACTTAATAAAGTAGCTGCAGAAATTGCTATGACTTGCAGCGATATTGATAGATATTTACCTAGCATGCTGAAAAGTGCAGTAAAATAAAACACCCTACTAATATAGCAAGGTGTAAGAGATGATTATATGATTTTGTAAAATGTCATGGGGCAATAAATGGGGCAAATACCACCATATAATAGAGAATGATTGATACACAAAATTCACTCAATAATATAAGAAAACCTAGATAACATCTGTATTATGTGTATCTAGGTTCATCTGTTGTATCTCTATCATTATCATTTAAAAGAATGGCAGAGGAGGAGGGATTTGAACCCCCGCGCCGGTTGCCCGACCTACCGCATTTCGAGTGCGGACCCTTCAGCCTCTTGGGTACTCCTCCGTGCTTTACGGCGCTCCTTAAAGAAGTCTTTCATGATTTGGCTACATTCATCACCAAGCACACCAGATGCCAGTTCAGGTTCATGATTTAAACCTGGGTGAGAGAGCACATTGAATAGCGATTCTACGGCGCCTCCTTTGTAATCACTTGCACCATATACAACACGATCAATACGACTGTTAATAATGGCTCCAGCGCACATCGGACACGGCTCTATCGTAACATACAGGGTACAACCAGTCAACCGCCAGCGCTTGAGAACATCGCATGCTTCGCGGATTACGAGGACCTCTGCATGAGCCGTTGCATCATGATCTAATTCACGACGATTGTGATGGCGTGAAATGATAGTATTATCTTTTACGAGAATGGCACCGATAGGGATTTCTCCAAGGTCATAAGCCTTGCGCGCTTCTTCCATAGCAATGGCCATAAAATATTCGTCGCGAGTGTGTTCATCCATATTTTCAATGTCTACAGGTGTAATGTCTTTTGTCATTGGCATACCTCTTCATGTATAATATCTTACATAAAGTCTATCACAGTGTACGCAGTTATGCGAATAGATTATATGGGGGAATTATGGATATTATATGGTATATGTTTGATATGATTGGCACTATTGCCTTTGCTGTATCCGGTGCGCTTGTTGGGGTAGCTCGGAAGATGGATATCTTTGGTATGGCCGTGTTGGCGTTGGCTACGGCTATCGGTGGCGGTATTGTACGGGATGTATTGCTCGGTTATTTTCCGCCAAACTCACTTCGAAATGTGGTGTACGTAACGGTTGTCTTAGCTGTAACAGTTATCGTGTTCTTGATTTACAACAGTCGATACCGCAAGCATGCGATGGGGCCTCGTAGTCGTGCTAGTTACTTATTGGCCGATGCGTTAGGGTTAGCATCATTTACTGTAACAGGTGCTTCTGCAGGGTTTAAACTCTATCCAGAGTTGCCTATCTTTATTGTATTACTCGGTACTATCACTGCTGTTGGAGGCGGTATTATCCGTGATATGTTAGCACAGCGCATTCCATCTGTTTTGAAAGAGGATGTATATGCATTGCCTAGTATTATTGGAGGCATTGTTTATTATCTTATGGTTACATCTAGTTGGGACAGTATGGCTGTATATGGTGCTTTCACAGTGGTACTCGTTATCCGTCTGTTAGCCATCAAGTACAATTGGAGTCTACCTAAGGTAGGAAAAACCAAGCCGGTTGCGAAATAATAGTCAAATGATATAATTATACTATTGAGCATATGAACATTTCATAAAAGTGTCAGAAAAAGAGAGTATTATAAAACAGTTCATTTTGCGAGTCGGGAGTACTCGCTACACAGAAGGAGATTTGATTTATGACGAATAAATGGTTGAAAGTAGCACTTATGGCAGCAGCCATCGCTACTGGTACATCTATTAAAATTGATGCGGAAACCGTGTTGTACGTACCTCAAGATGATCGCCCTGTAAGCTTACAATATACTGTAGATACAGCTCGCGAAGCAGGTATGACTATATTGACACCACCTCAAAATTTGATTTCTGGTAAGAACTATCAAGGTCAAGCAGATCAAATCATGGCTTGGGTTGAACAAAATGCAGGCCGTGCTGATGTGATGGTATTGAGTACAGATACGCTTATTTATGGTGGTCTTGTAGACTCTCGTAAACACAACATTCCACTTTCCACATTGGAAAGCCGTTTAAAACGTATTGAATCCTTAAAAGCTCGTAACAAAAAAGTACGTATTTATGGTTTCGGTACTGTAATGCGCTCCCCACGTGCTAGTGGTGGCGGCACTGAACCAGCTTACTATGCGGAATATGGTCCTACCATCTTCCAAATTGCCGCATTGCAAGATAAATTAGACTCTGGTTCCTTAACACAAGAGGAAACTCAAAAATTGATGAGCCTTCAAGCCTCTGTTCCTGTAGAATACCTACAAGACTGGTTTGACCGCCGTCAAAAAAATATGAAAATCAATAAAGAGTTGATCGATGAAACTCGTAGCGGCGTATTCGATTATTTCGCATTGGGCCATGATGATACATCTCAATTGTCCCAATCTGCATTAGAAGGTCGTTACTTAAGTAAATACTCCAAGGATATTCCTGTTGAAAAATATGGTAGTTTCCCTGGGGCTGACCAACTTGGTCTTTTATTGATGGCTCGTTCTCGTACTGATGAAAGTACAGAAAAACCAACATTCTCCGTAATTTATCCACTCGGTGGTGGCGGCAAAACATTGCCAGGTTACGAAGACCAAACTATCGATAAAACAATTGCGCAACACGTTGAGGCCGTAGGTGGCACAATGGTGACACAAGGCAAACCAACTGTGTTGTTAGCTGTTAATACACCACTTACTACAAGCACTGGCGAATCTGAAAGCTTCGAGAACTTCCCGATGATTTCTAATTCTACAAATGCTTTCGTAGATCGCATTCAACAAGCTGTTGATTCTGGCGTAAACGTAAGCGTTGCAGATATCGCTTATAACAATGGTGC
The DNA here is from genome assembly GCA_902477915.1 of uncultured Veillonella sp. Lineage (GTDB taxonomy): Bacteria > Bacillota > Negativicutes > Veillonellales > Veillonellaceae > Veillonella. The sequence continues at coordinate 18,122 of CABSJA010000021.1, read as the reverse complement.
GGACAATACATTAGTATCTGCTTTGTATAAACGCGATATGCTGTACAAAATCGGTGCGTACAATGGTTGGAATACAGCAAGTAATACGGTAGGTTACGCAATTGCTCAAGGCGTATTGCTTAAAACTATGAGTCCAGAAGGTCATCGTAAGATGTTGACGCAACAATACTTGGATAACTGGGCGTACCAAGCAAATATCCGTAAAGATATTTACCGCATGCAAGATTCCATTCGCACAGATAATGTACGTTACTCTGGCGAGTTGAACGAACGTCTTGAAAGTTACTTAGGTGAACGTATCCAAGACTTCGCTGAAAAATACCTCAAAGTCGACCCTCGTACAGTAAAAGCTACATTCCCTTGGGGCCGTCTATTCGAAACAGATATCACTATTTACGATAAACCAGTGGTACCTCTCGAAAAAGAATTGCGCTTGAAACGTGAAGCAGAGGCGAAAGCAAAAGCTGAAGCGGAAGCTAAGGCTAAAGCAGAAGCAGCAGCTAAGGCTAATGGTCAAGCTGCGCCAGCACAACCTGCTCAACCAGCAAAGACTGCAGCTGCTCAAACTACAGCATCTGTAATTCCAGTAGTAAAACAACCAGCTACAATATCTCAAGGTCCACGCCTTGTGCCAACACCAGCAGTTGTACCTGGTCAATAATGAATAGGGAATTGCTATGAAAAAAGCATTTTTACCGGAAATTACTTATATGCGTGGCCTTTGTATGCTCGGTGTAATCGGCATTCACGTAGGTTCTTACGCACTACAAAATCCTTTTGTAAATTTAGAACTCATTAGCGTTTTAGAAATTCTATCGCGCTTTGGGGTACCAGCATTTTTCTTCCTCTCTGCATTTGGACTGTTTTATCATACATCTGTAGAGGGACCATTCTCATATAAGGAATTTATGCACCGCCGTATTCAGGTGGTGCTATTTCCATATATTACGTGGTCCATATTTTACCTGCTCTACACAGGACTGACGGCGCATAACCTCGGTAATTTACATCCTGGTCCATTGGCGGTTAACCTATTGTTTGGTACATCCATGTATCATCTATACTTTATGGTTATCCTTCTATGGTTCTATGTGATGATGCCACTATGGCGCGCTATGGTGAAAGTCATCTTAAAACGTCCTGTATTTTGGATGGTCTTACTATTTGTTATCCAAGTTGGTATCGATTATGTTTCATCTTACATGCTTGGCCGTTGGGTAACAGAACACCTTAGCAATAATCCTGTCTTGAAATATCTCTTTGATATGAGACTCAACTATTGGGTTATCCATTATGTGTGGATATTCTTGTTGGGTGCTGTATGTGCTGAACGATATGAAACGGTATGCGAGTACATGTGGCGCTATCGCTACTTGTTAGGTGTTAGTGCGGTAGGTTCTATTTTGTTGATGCTTGGATCCTACTACTATGTCATGGACGTATGGCATTATACAGTGCTAGAAGCAATTTATACGGTTCATCAAATGAGTCCAATGGGTGTCCTCTATACGGGATTAGGAACGCTCTTTAGTTTGTTCTTGTTCCAAACCTTACCAATGAATGCGACTATGGAGTCCACTTGGTCAGAAATAGGGGATAAGTCCTACGGTATTTATTTAGCACATCCATTCTGGTTGTTAATTATCTCTGGGGTGATGGCTAAATATAATCTCTTGTATACCGTAGTCAATGTGCTTGCTATGTATGCGATGGCGCTAGGATTGTCCTACTTGACTACAGTAGCGCTTAATTATGTGCCTAAACCATTACGTAAATTTATATTAGGGCACTGATTTGTACAAGACTTTCAGTTTGAACTCAGCGTTATTATTTGAATATACTGAGTTAGGCCGAATTATATAATTATAAATAGATCCGCTAGGATATAGTTTTTAACTATGGTATCCTAGCGGATTTTTGTATATCTAAGTTATATCTTTCACAAAGTAAAGTGTGAAAATTTGAAAGTAATTGTGATATAATAAGTCCATGATGATTACTACTTGATAGAGTAACGATATAGAAAAAGAGGTGCTCCTATGCAAGAATTAACATATTTTAATGGTGAATTCGTTGAACCAGGTGCCAAAGTTATCAGTATTGATGACCGTGGCTATTTGTTTGGTGACTCTGTATACGAAGTGGTACGTGTCGTGAAAGGCCGTTGCTTCGCATTGTCTTACCATCAAGATCGCTTGTATCGCTCTATGCGTGAAATGGATATTCCTGTAAAAATGACCCCAGATGATTTGACAGAGTTGCACGAAATTTTGATCGAGCAAAGTGAAATCAAAGAGGGCTATATTTATTTGCAAATCTCCCGTGGTGTAGCGCCACGTCATCATGCATATGATCGTTCTAAACTAGAACCACAAATGCTCATGTCCATTCGTAATTTAGATATGGATGCAGTGAACAAATTGGGTGAAGGTGTAAAAGCGATTGCATTGCCTGATGAACGTTGGGACCATGTAGATGTTAAGACTACTAACTTGATTCCAAATATTTTGGCTCAAACTAAAGCAGAAAAGAAATTTGCTTATACAGCTATGTTATTCCGCGATGGCATCTGTACAGAAGGTGCTACATCTAATGTATTTGCTGTAAAAGATGGTATCTTGTATACGCACCCAGCAGATAATCATATCTTAAAAGGTATTACGCGCCAAATGATTTTGACTCGCGTAGCACCGTCTCTAGGTATTACCGTTATTGAAAAAGAATTCGACCGCGCCTTTGTAGATGATGCGGATGAATTATTCTTTACCGATACAATTGGTGGTGTCATCCCAATTACTAAGCTAGACAGAAATCCAGTATCTGGTGGTAAACCAGGTGCTATTACACTTCGTCTACGCGAAGCACTAGAAAAATTGATGGAAGAAGGTTTGCCTTAATAGGTAATCTACTTTCATTACATGGTAAATTTTTACCTTAAGAAAGGACATTATTTTGATTCAATTACAACACATTAGTAAAGTCTATGAAGGCGCTACTCGTGTGGAAGCATTAAAAGATATTAGCCTTGAAGTTAAAGAAGGTGAAATCTTTGGCATTATCGGTCAATCTGGGGCCGGTAAATCCACATTGATTCGATGCATCAATATGCTCGAAGCTCCTACATCTGGCTCTGTTATCGTTAATGGTACAGATTTAACAACACTTAGTAAATCCGATTTGCGTAAAGCGCGCAAAGATATCGGTATGATTTTCCAACATTTTAACCTATTGTCCTCTCGTACCGTATATGACAATGTGGCATTCCCATTGGAACTACAAGGGATGAGCAAATCTGAAATCAAGGAACGCATTATGCCAATTCTTGATATCGTAGGCCTTACCGAGCGTATGAACAACTATCCATCTCAATTGTCTGGTGGTCAAAAACAACGTGTTGGTATTGCTCGTGCCTTAGCTTCTAATCCAAAGGTCCTTCTTTGTGACGAAGCTACATCTGCCCTTGACCCACAAACAACAGAATCCATTTTGAAATTGTTGAAAGACATCAATGAAAAAATGGGCCTTACTATTGTACTCATCACACATGAGATGCATGTTATCCGTGAAATCTGTGATCGCGTAGCGGTTATTGAAGGCGGTGTCATTCTCGAAGAAGGCTCCACTGTTGAAGTATTTACACATCCACGAGAAAATACTACAAAAGAATTTATTAGTTCTGTAGTCAGTGAAAACTTGCCACCAGAAGCTTTGGAGCACTTGGAATTGCACGACCAATGGGTTGGTGGTACAGCTCCATTAGTGCGCCTTAAATTTACGGGCCAAGCTACGGATGAACCTGTAGTAGCAGGCCTTGTACGCCGCTTTAACCTCGATGTAAGCATCCTTTTCGGTGGTATTGATTACATCCAAAATACATGCGTTGGTCGCCTCATTGTCATTTTGAATGGTGATCCTGAAAATGCACAAGAGGGCTTAGACTACATCAAAACATTACCAATTGAAAGCGAGGTGATCGGTTATGTCAGAGCAAATAATTAACCTTCTCATAACTGGTACCCTTGATACATTGCAAATGACCATTATCTCTACGATTATGGCTATGTTGCTTGGTATTCCTCTCGGTGTTGTTTTGGTAGTCACATCTAAGGGCCATATTTTAGAAAATGTAGCGCTTAATAAAGTATTAGGTGCCATAGTCAATGCAACGCGTTCCGTACCATTCATCATCTTGATGGTTGCTATCATTCCATTTACGCGTATGGTAGTAGGTACATCTATTGGTACAACAGCTGCTTGTGTACCTTTAACAATTGCGGCGATTCCATTCTTAGCGCGCCTTGTAGAAACATCTATTAAAGATATTAACTTTGGTGTTATTGAGGCGGCTCAATCTATGGGTGCAAGCCCACTCCAAATTATTTGGAAGGTTTTATTACCTGAAGCATTGCCTACAATTATCGATAATGTAACGGTTCTTATCGTTAACCTCATCGGTTACTCTGCAATGGCTGGTGCTATCGGTGGCGGTGGCCTTGGTGATATTGCTATCCGATATGGTTACCAACGTTTCCAAGCTGATATCATGATTGCTACCATTATCATCTTGGTTATTTTGGTACAATTAGTACAAATGATTGGTGATGCTTGGTCTAAAGCGATGAATAAGAAGTAGGAGGATCCTATGAGTATCAATGAAAAATTGAGAAGTCAGCAAAACGATGAGTTGTTCACCGCTATTTTAACGCTTGAAAATACAGAGGAATGCTATGCATTCTTTGAAGATATCTGTACGATTAATGAGTTGAAAGCTCTGTCTCAACGCTTACAAGTAGCTAAAATGTTACGTGCAGGCGATAGCTATGAAAAAATCGTAGAAGAAACAGGTGCGAGCACGGCTACCATTAGTCGTGTGAAACGATGCTTAGTCTATGGTGCTGATGGATACACATTAGCTCTAGATCGACTAGGTGCAAAATAAAATAAACTAGCATGACAACGGTGGCCTTTTGGCGACCGTTGATGTGCTATCTGTAGGAGGTTTATATGGAGTGGCTTATTGAGGTAACGGGGTTACCCTTTGATATCCTAATTCTCGTTTTGCTCGCTGTAGCAGGTGCCTTTGCAGGCTTTGTAGACTCCATTGTGGGCGGTGGGGGCCTAATTTCTGTTCCTGCTATGCTATTGACGAATCTTCCACCTAGTATGGCATTAGGTAGTAATAAATTATCTAGTATCTTTGGTGCTGGTAGTGCGTCAATTACATTCTTACGAAATTATATGGTTGATTTCTCTCTAGTTCGTAAATTACTACCCTTTACATTTATAGGATCCATGCTTGGTACCTTAGCCGTCGTATCGTTGCCACCATTGTATGTAAAGCCTATTATTATCGTCCTACTCGTGTGTGTCACGCTATTTGTGGTGTTTAAGAAGGATTGGGGCGAAATAAACCGTACCTCAGCAGTAGCAGGAAAAGCATTGTATATTTGTATGGCTTTTGCTCTTGGTATCGGTATCTATGATGGCTTTATTGGACCTGGTACAGGTACGTTTTTGATTATGGGCTTTATATTTACTGGTTTTGACTTCTTGCATGCCTCTGCGAATGCAAAAATATTGAATTTTACTAGTAATTTAGCATCCTTACTTGTATTCTTATATTTAGGGCACGTTAATATTAAATATGGCCTTGCTACAGGGGCAGGTCAAATTATAGGCGCTTATTTAGGATCTCATTTAGCCATAGCTAAGGGTTCCTCATTAGTACGTGTTGTGTTCTTGTCGGTAACGACAGTGATGTTGTTGAAATTAGTTTATGACTATGTTTCAACATTGTAGGAGGGCAAGGTATGCCTCATAAAAGTGATGTACAAGTGGCATTGATTAGTGGTGGCACATCGGGAATCGGATTTGCTACGGCAAAATTGCTCCTTAAAGAAGGTTGGTGCGTTGTCATCAATGGTCGTGATGAAAAATCAGGACAAAAGGCTAAGATGAAATTGCGTCGCTATTCTTCAAGGGTGCAGTACGTTCAAGGTGATGTATCTAAAATTGAAGATTGTCAGCGTATGGTAAAAGAAACAGTCAAACTATTTGGTGGCGTATCTGCTCTCGTAACAGCAGCAGGCTATTATGAAGAAGAGCTTCTAGCAGATGTAACGGAAGCAGCCTTTGATGAAATGTTTGGCACCAATGTGAAAGGTACGGTTTTCTTGTGCCAAGCGGCATTGCCCTATTTGCGCGCTACAAAGGGCAGTATCGTAACGGTAGCTAGTGATGCAGGCTTACAAGGTAATGTGGCTTGCTCTGTATACGGCGCTTCAAAAGGTGCGGTAGTGAGTTTTACGAAATCACTATCCCTTGAAATGGCACCACATAATGTGCGCGTTAACTGTGTTTGTCCTGGTGATGTGGATACCTCTTTAGTAGATAAACAAATTGCAAATGCTCAGCAAGATGCAGAGGCTGCTAAGGCTGAAATGGGCCAACATTATCCCTTGGGACGCATTGGTCAACCTCATGAAATTGGAGAGGTTATTGTATTTTTATTGAGCAATAAAGCTTCCTTTGTAACGGGGGCAGCATGGACTATCGATGGTGGTCTCACTAGTTGGTAAGATAGAAAATATTGGAAGTTATTTTATTTTTTAAATCTATAGATAATTAGAAAAATTCATTTCACTTCTAGCAATAGAATGGTATAATAATACTAATAATATGACCTATAGTTGGTTCACAACAAAGGAGAATACTTATGGCAGAATATAATGGCGTAACACTTGAGCCACTTATGGATGGTTCTCAAGACCGTGACTATCAAGTTGAACAATTTATTTTCTGGGGTGCAGGTCGTGCAGCGGCATTGGCATTATCCCCTAAATTCAGCAGTGTTGCTTTGTGCGCCAATGCAACGTATATGGTAACTCGCATTGCACATCTTTATGAAGTAGAATTACAATCTGGTGCCGTAGTGGGGCTAGTTGGTGGTCTTAGCACAGCTGTAGGTACAGCGGCTATTTCTCTTCTTGTTCCTCTAAAAGCAGTTCGCGTTCCTGTAGCAGTTGGTTTAACATATGCTATCGGTAAAATTGCTCACATTTGGATCCAAGATGGTATGCCTTCTGATATCGAACGTTATAAACCAATGGTTGCTGAATTCCTTGAAAGCGGTAAAGCTATAGCAGGTGACATCATCCGTGATGCAAGCGCTAGCATTCCTTTCACACAAGGTCAACGCGACGTTTGGGCTGGTATTGCTAATGAAACAGGTCTTGCTAAAGAAACTTTGAAACAAGTTTACGAAGAAAAAGTAACACCTGCTATCGATAAATGGAATACAGAAACAAAATATCAACTTCATGACAATGCAGCAGAAGTTGTGGCGAAAGTAACCGATGCTGCAAAAGAGAAAATTGATGTTGCTAAAGAAAATATTGATGTAGCTAAAGAATTAGCTAAAGGTGGCGTAGAAGTAGCTAAAGCTTCTGCACAAGCTGCAGTAGAAACTGCAAAAACTAAAGCTAATGACGCTGTTGAAACAGCAAAAGATGTTGCTACAAACACTGTTAATACAGCAAAAGATAAAATTGGTGGTTTGCGCAAATAGGCGCTAAAGGATTATGAAGATGAATCCATTAAAAATTATTACATATGGTAAGTATTTTAACGAATCTAAATTCGCCGCTTTTTTAGGACGATATGGTAAGAAGCTTGCCTTTGTACAACGAGCAGTGACCTTGTTCCTTTGTATGCGTGACAAGGACACTCCAAAATATGTAAAAGCAGTCATTGCTGGTGCCTTAGGGTATCTCGTATTACCTATTGATATTGTACCGGATACAATTCCTGTATTAGGTTGGATAGATGATGTAGCCGTGCTTGGTCTTGCCTTCAAGGTTGCCAATCGTTACATTAAAACTCGTCATCAAGAAGAGGCAAAAAAATACTTCCCATTTGGTGGCAGTAACTAGCTTTTAACCATAAAGGCAGTTTGATCCGTTGCGGTTGAACTGCCTTTATTTATTTGACACGCTAAAGTAATAGATATACAATGAAGATTGTATTCTATGAAAAGAGAAGGAAAAATGTATGCATATTGCTTCAGTAAATGTACGCTTTTACGAAACCGATATGATGGGTATTGCGCACCATAGTAACCATTTTAGATGGTTTGAGCTGGCGCGCATTGAATTCCTTCGTAACATCGGTGTAACCCTGTGGGATATGATGAATGAGGATATTGTATTTCCTATTATGAATGTATCCTGCAATTATAAAGAACCAGCAAATTTCGATGATGAGCTTCATATCGAAACTTATTTGGTTAAGATGACACGTGCTCAAATGGTATTTCGATATCGTATGCGCCGTGCCAGTGATGGTGCTCTCCTAGCTACGGGAGAGACTAAGAATGCATTTATGTCAAAATCAACAGGTAAAATTGTGCGATTAGACGACACTTTTTATCAGCCTATGTTAGCAGCTGTTGAGGAGATGCCTAATGAGTAAAGTACAACAATTGCCTATCGGTGTATTTGACTCCGGTGTAGGCGGGCTATCTGTTTTAAAGGTCTTACAAGAACAATTTCCTAACGAAGACTTCATCTATATTGGCGATAATGCGAATAATCCTGTAGGAAATCGCAGTGATGATGAAATTACATATTTAGCTTGTCGTATTGCAGAGGCTCTTGAAAAACAGCCTGTTAAATTGATGGTCATTGCTTGTAATACGTTTACTGTTGTAGCCCTTGATGCAGTGCGCGAACGCGTATCTGTACCAGTTATTGGTGTGTCACAAGGTGTGAAAACAGCGATTAGTCAAAGCAAAAGCAAGACGATTGGCATCATGGCGACGGTAGCGACTGTGAATAGTCATATTCATAAACATGTAGCACTTGAAGTTGATCATGAAGTGTTTGTTTGGGAACAACCTTGTCCTGAACTAGCAGGCCTCATCGAGCAAGGTCATTTAGATGACTTCTTTGTACGTGATGTATGTACTGATTATTTAGAGCCTTTATTGTCTCGCGAAATTGAGGTCGTAGTGTTAGGCTGTACTCATTTCCCATTTGTACAACCTTTGCTCGAGGAACTAACGTCAGGGAGGATTCAATTTATCGACCCTGCTTTTGAAACGAGTGAATTAGTTCGTCGTAGATTAGAGAGTAAGGATTTGTTTAATCCTCAAGAATCTGCAGGCACTGTAACATTGTATTTTACAAAGGATGTAGAGCTTGGTGATGCATTGAGCGCCTCTTTCCTCGATACAAATCGTCGGACCATTGAACATATTACATTGTAAAGGAGATGCCCTATGTGGTTTTATAACATCCTAAGTGTAGTAATAGGTATTATTGTAGCTATTGCCGCTTTGTATTTATTATTCCGTTTGTTCGTATTGAAACAAGGTAATGAAAAGGTTATCTTGTTACCAAAACGGGCAACAAACTTCCAAGTATCTGATCGTAATTTTGAATCCATTACCTTGTTCTGTGACATTCCATTTGTGAACAAAGGTCGTCAACTTGGTACAATTATGGACTTGTTCCCACGTCCATTGTTGCCAGAGGAACATTTTGATGCTGTGAAAGTAGACGCATGGGCTATGGATATTAATCGCCCTCGTCATGATGGCTATTTTGAAGCAGTTATCATCAAACCTCGCAAAGGCGGTACTATCCGTGTATTCGTTACATTGACAGGTAAAAATGGCAATATTCGTGAAGATATTAAGGGCTTCCCTTATATGGACATCGATATTTACTACCAAATCGTAGGCCGTACAGATTATCATATCGATAAACAACGTATTCGTTTGACTGCTGAAGAAGTTCAAGCAGCATTGGTTCAATAAGGAGGCATAACAATGGCAGAATTAGAGTTAGTATGTGTGCCAACACGTATTCTTACAGATAATGATGACATCGTGGATGCTATCGTTGAATTTGGCGGTCACAATATTGGACCTGAAGATATCGTATGTGTAGCTGAATCTGTAGTAGCTATTACACAAGGCCGTTTTACACGTCCTGAAGAGCTAGATGTATGCTGGCAAGCTCGTTTGATCAATCGTTTTATCCATCCAGATGGTTCTATGGCATCCATTTATGGCATGCAATCCGCTATGAACTTGGATGGTAAATGGAAAGTATTAGGTGCCTTTATTTTAGGTGCTATTGCTAAAATTTTCCGCAAACCAGGTGTATTCTATGCAATTGCTCGCGCTGCATCCTTAACTGATGACGTAACTGGCACAATGCCTCCATTTGATAAGCACATTGTATTTGGTCCAAAGGATCCAGATAAAGTGGCTGAGAAAATCGTATCTCGCACAGGCTGTTATGGCGCTGTTGTAGCTGACGTTAACGACTTAAAACGTTCCGCGGTATTAGGTACAAGCCGTGGCATTGACGGTAATAAAATTGCACAATTATTGATCGATAATCCATTTGGTAATGATAGCCAAATGACTCCGATTGTTATCATTAAAAATTACGCATCTGTATCTGGTAAATAACAGAAGGCTGTACTCATCACATAGAGATGGGTACAGCCTTTTTATATATTGTGAAAGTTAATAGTGGTTATATGCTAGGTAAAATAGAGTTTTTTTACTTAATTTAGCATTTCTAAGTATCCTCTATTAATTCTGATAAGGAGGTTATATGTTACTAGGTTTAGACGTAGGTGGTACTTTCACAGATGCGGTCATCATCGACGGTCATCGTGTAGTAGCATCTGCTAAAAGACGGACTACAAAAGATAATTTAATGCAAGGCATAGGAGAGGCCCTTGATGCAATTCTCCAACATTGTGATACATCAAATATTGATCAAGTCACGCTGTCTACTACTGTGGTAACGAATACTATTGTAGAAGAGAAAGAGCAAGCAGTAGACCTTTTTGTGGTGACGGGACCTGGCCGAAATGTAGATGATATATTCCCTGTGAATCCTATCTATCTTCAAGGCTATACGGACCATAGAGGGATTGTGGTGGAACGTACACCTACAAATGCAGTTCAAGATATAGCCAAAATGGTACAATCTCGCAGTGGCACAGATTTAGCCGCCGTATCTGCTAAATTTGGGGTACGGAATCCTCAAGAAGAATTATCTATAACAGAAGCGTTGAAAGATAAATATAATACTATCTCTAATGGTAGCTTACTAAGCGGTTCATTGAATTTCCCACGCCGTACCATTAGCGCTTATTTTAATAGTGCTGTTACACCTGTATTTACTATTTTTAAGCGTAATGTTGAAGAGGCCCTTAGCATTCGTAATATTAAGGCTCCACTCCATATTTTGAAAGCTGATGGCGGTTCCTTGCCTATGGAGCATATGGTGAGTCGACCTGTAGAGACTGCTTTTACGGGACCTGCAGCTACTGTGCTTGGCCTATCCGCCCTTGGTGCAATTGGTGAAGAGCATACAGTTGCTTTAGATATTGGGGGCACCACTACAGATATTTCTCTTTGGAAGCATGGCAAACCATTGATGACCAAAAATGGTGTATCCATCCGTGAGTACCCTAGTGCGGTACGCTCCTTTGCAGTTACCTCCGTCGGTATTGGCGGTGAGTCCGTAGTTCGCATAGTAGATGGTAACATTACAGTTGGACCTGAACGAGTGGGGCCATCTGCGGCTTTAGGTGGCACAGAACCTACCTTGGGGGATGCACTCATTGTACTGGGCCATGCAAACTATGGTGATATGAAGCTAGCCATCCAATCTATGGAGGCATTAGCCAATAGATTACCTGCGTCATTACATGACAGCTTAACATCTGACTCGACTAAAGTTCAACAGCAATTAGGTGATTCTATTACGGCTTCTGATGTGGCGCGATTAATAGTCAATAAGGCATTGGAAACAATTCAGCATGGCATAGATGAGGTGGTAACGGCAGAAAATAAACGACCTATCTATGTAGTGGCGGACATTGTGAATCCTGATGTATTTGTACCTGCCCAAATCGTTGTGGTAGGCGGTACGGCACCTAGCTTGGGATCAAGTATCGGCGATTATTTGCATTTGCCTGTTACAATTCCAGATAATGCAGCGGTGGCTAATGCTATCGGTGCGGCCCTAGCGTTATCGACTATCGAACTTACGGTTCACGTCGATACAAAACGGCGTTTGCTCGTCATTCCTGAGTTGGGAATCAAGCAACAAACATGTACCTTAAAGCGGGTGGAACAAGTTGTGGAACGCGCTAAAGAGGTACTCGTTGAAGAAGCATTGCGTTTAGGACTTGGTAAGGACCAGGATATAGAGGTGATTAGTATCGAAGACTTCCCTGTAGTAGAGGGCTGGCAATCAATGGAACGGTTAATCACTGTAAAAGTACAACTAGCAGCGGGGGTGAAACAGTATGTGGAATAAAGGACTATCCTATCGTGAACGTCATGGACTTGGACACAAGGGTACAAATGAAGGCATTCATACAAATGTAGATGATACGTTACATACTGATGAAAATGCACCAAAACATAGTTTAGGTTTAGTGTTTTTCCCTGCCTTTGATTGGAAGATTTCTGAAACCCATCCAGAACGACAAGAGAGACTACTGTACACTCGGGATCAAATCGTAGAGGAAGGGCTATTAGATATACCTAACATTAAGGAATATAATCCTATCGTAGCCGATTGGGATACCATAGAGCGCGTCCATGTGGGCGCCCCTGATTTAGAGTCTTGGGTAACGGAAGCACATCGCGTATCTGCAGGCGGTGCCATTGCGGCTGCTGATGCGGTTATGCGGGGCGAAGTAGACCGTGCCTTTGCCTTAGTGAGACCTCCAGGACATCATGCGATGGCTATGGTTCATGGTATCCGTGGATTCTGTACCATAAACATTGAAGCGGTCATGATTCAACATATGCGTCAAACCTATGGTATTAAACGGGTGGCTGTAGTAGATACAGATGTACACCATGGCGATGGTTCTCAAGATGTGTTCTATCATGATCCAGATACGCTATACATTAGTTTCCACCAAGATGGACGCACACTATATCCTGGCACAGGCTTTATGGATGAATTTGGTGGGCCACAAGCCATCGGTGGCAATATAGATATCCCGTTACCGCCAGGAACAGGTGACGAAGGCTTGATGAAGGTCATGCGTGAACTCGTGTTACCAATCCTTGAAGAGTTTAATCCAGACATTGTTATTAACTCTGCAGGACAAGATAATCACTTTAGTGATCCTTTGGCAAATATGCAGGTTACGGCAAAGGGCTATGCGGAGTTGGTGGATTTATTACAAGCCGATATAGCTGTCTTAGAGGGTGGTTACTCCGTACAAGAAGCATTGCCCTATGTAAATACAGGTATTATTTTATCCATGGCAGGCCTTGATTACAGTAAGGTCGTAGAACCTGCCTTTGACCCTGTTAAATATAAGCAAAGCCAAAACGTAACAGCTTATATTGATGACCTCATCGCTAAGTGGAAGGTGCAATGGGCTAATCGTCATAAGATGGCCGAAGAGGAACGCACAGGTGTAGGTGATATATGGCCTAATCGTTACAATGTGTACTATGATGAAACGGGCGTACAAGAGGAACGCCTTGAAAAGGTTCGCATGTACGAAGATAAGGTGGGGTGGCATAGCGTACTTTCACGAGGCCAATATGGACCTTATGGACCGCAAAGCGTATATGCTATGTTTATCCCTTGGCAAGCGGATGAAGAAACTCGTCAAGACGCCATTGCAGAGGCTGAACGGGCTAAAGCAGAAGGCGGAGCTAGTCGCTATGTTGTAGTAGATCCACTTGGTGAAGGTCAGTATGAACTATAATTGTAGTTTTTATAATATGGTAGAGATTCTTATAATATGGTAATGATTTTTTATAGGAATGCATCATATTGTGTTTGTAACGGATGTTACAATCTGATTCATGGTAATAAAAAATAGTTAAATTGTGATATAATAAGAAGAAATAACGCCCCTTTGTGTAAGGGGCGTTCTAATGTTTAGTTTTAGAATGGTGAGGTTCCTATGCGTAGTGATAATAGAACAGCAGGTCAATTGCGACCTATTAAAATAACACGGAATTTTACAGAGTATGCAGAAGGTTCTGTGCTCATTGAGTGCGGCAAGACTAAGGTTATCTGTACAGCTACTGTGGAGGATTCTGTGCCGCGCTGGCTAAAAGGTTCTGGCCAAGGCTGGGTAACTGCAGAATACTCCTTGTTGCCACGTTCTACGCAAACTCGTGTGAGCCGTGAGGCTGCTAAGGGAAAACAAACAGGTCGTACCGTTGAAATTCAACGTCTTATCGGCCGTGCATTGCGCGCTGTCGTAGACCTTGAAGCACTCGGTGAACGTTCTATTACGATCGACTGCGACGTTATTCAAGCTGATGGTGGTACGCGTACAGCCTCTATTACAGGCGCCTTTGTGGCCCTTGTTGATGCGGTGGACTTCACCTTTGGTGGAGCAGGCAAATTCCCGATTACTGATTTCTGTGCTGCTATTTCTGTAGGCATTGGTCCTGACGGTCCTATTACGGACCTTTGCTATGAAGAGGACAGCGCTGCTATCGTTGATATGAATGTGGTGCGCACCGGTTCTGGTAACATGGTTGAGGTACAAGGTACAGGCGAACACGGTACCTTTAACCGTGATGAACTCAATGCATTACTTGATTTAGCAGAGGCTGCTACCGATGAGCTGATGGCTAAACAACGTGAAGTACTTGGTGCGACAGCAGATAAAGTAGGTAAGGTATATCCTACAGCTCCGGAGGTGTAAGATGGAACAAATCGTATTAGCAACAGGGAATAAAGGGAAGATTCGTGAGTTTTCCGAAGCTTTCTCTCATTTATCTATTGACTGTGTGCCGGTAAAAGAGGTCATTTCCATCGAGGAACCAGAGGAAACTGGTACAACCTTTATGGAAAATGCTCTTTTAAAAGCTCGCTATTATGCAAAGGCTACAAATCGTCCATGCCTTGCCGATGATTCTGGTATCACTGTAGATGCTCTTAATGGGGCACCAGGTGTGTATTCTGCACGCTATGCAGGTCACCATGGTGATGATCAAGCTAATAATGAAAAATTGATTCGTGAGCTACAAGGTAAAAGCGACCGCACAGGTCATTATGTGTGTGCTTTAGCCCTCGTATATCCTGATGGTCGTGAAGTGACAGCAGAAGGCTATTGCGATGGCCTTGTACAAGACGAGCCAAAAGGGGACAATGGCTTTGGCTATGATCCATACTTCTATGTGCCTGAATTTAAAAAGACTATGGCTGAACTTAGCATCGAAGAAAAGGAAAAGATTAGTCATCGTGGCCGTGCACTACGCGAATTAATTAACAAGCTTTAATATTTTCGAACTATATGGTATAGTTCATATAAATATGTAATATAATAGTATTAGAGAACTTATAAAATGAAACGAATTGGTATTTTAAGCGATACCCATGGGTATCTAGAGGATATTGACCTCGTCTTAGAGGCTACAGCAGATCAAGACATTGATATGTGGCTTCACGCCGGTGACTTTGGTGATGATGCTCGTTACATGCAGGAGCATACAGATATTCCTGTGTATGCAGTGCGTGGTAATAACGACCGTGTACAACCTCTTGAGCCGCGCGAACAGTTGATTCCCCTAGAGGATACCTATATTTACATGACTCATGGTCATGAGGTATCATATTATAATCGTATACAAAAACTGATTGAGTTAGGAACTGATATGGGTGCGCGCCTTATCGTATCTGGCCATAGCCATCATCATGGTGAGGTTCGTGTTCGTGATGCGGTATTCGTGAATCCTGGCAGTATTTCGTTGGCTCGCGACCGCTCTGGTGGTACCTTTGCCATCGTTACCTACGATAATGGACAGTTTGATGTAGAGTTTGTGTATAAACAAGATATTGTTTAGTTATATGGTGAAAGCTTCAAGCTGTAACGTCTTGAAAAGCTTTCAAAAAAATAGTAAGTCTATGCATGGAAAGGGTTATGACATATCATGGATACACCAGTTAAAGCAAAGCCTAAAATGAAATTATATGGTTTTAATAATCTCACAAAGACATTGAGTTTTAATATTTATGATATTTGTTATACTCGTACAGAAGAAGAGAAAAAACAATACATTCAGTACATTGATGAAGTATACAATGCAGATCGCTTAACAGCTATCTTAACAGAGGTAAGCCATATCATTGGTGCCAACATCCTTAACGTAGCGAAACAAGACTATGATCCTCAAGGTGCGTCTGTTACGATTTTGATTTCTGAAGAGGAAATTGAAAAAGAAGATGTAGTAATGCATCTTGATAAATCCCACCTTACTGTACATACATACCCTGAAAGCCATCCGCACAAAGGGATTAGTACATTCCGTGCCGATATTGAAGTGTCCACATGTGGTCAAATCTCTCCACTTAAAGCACTTAACTATTTGATTCAAAGCTTTGATTCCGATATCCTTACATTGGACTATCATGTACGTGGCTTTACACGCGACGTATCTGGTAAGAAAATCTATATCGATCATCGCATCAACTCTATCCAAAATTACATCAATGCAAAAACTCGCAACATGTACAACATGATTGATGTAAACGTGTACCAAGAAAATATCTTCCATACAAAAATGATGTTAAAAGAGTTTGATTTAGATAATTACCTATTTGGCATTACTGAAGCTGAATTGAGCGAACGAGAAATCAAACAAATTAAACATCAATTAAAGCAAGAAATGATGGAAATTTTCTATGGCCGTAATTTGCCATCCGTAAAAGCATAAATAAAAATGTATATTTTGTATGCTCTTTGTCCTATCAGATAATGCGTATACAGTACCAAAGTAGATAAGTCGTATATGGCTTATCTACTTTTCGTTTAATTATCATTTTAATTACTAAATTAGATCAATTGAATTTAATTCTAAAATATTCGGAAAACTATATCGAAAAACTTGAATTGTTATATATCATTTTGTATAATACAATTAGGTAAAGGTATTAATTACCGACTCAAAAGAGTCCGAGTTTATCCACAAAGGAGAATTATTATGGACGTACGTGAATTAGCTGTACAAAAAAAACGTGAATTAAAAGGTTTCCTTACTGTAGGAACAAAATATGAATTAAAAGACGCTCATGATTTATCTGTAGCTTACACACCAGGTGTAGCAGAACCATGCTTGCGTATTAAAGATAATGAAGCTGAATCCTTCGAATTAACTTGCCGTTCCAACATGGTTGCCGTTGTATCCGACGGTACTCGTGTACTTGGTCTTGGCGATATTGGCGCTGCAGCAGCATTGCCTGTAATGGAAGGTAAATCCTTATTGTTCAAGAAATTCGGCGATGTAGACTGCATTCCATTGGTTGTAGATACAAAAGATGCTGATACATTGATCAATACAGTAAAATTATTGCAAAAAAACTTTGCTGGCATTAACTTGGAAGATATTTCTTCTCCTAAATGCTATGAAATCGAAAACCGTTTGAAAGAAGAATTGGAAATCCCTGTATTCCATGATGACCAACACGGTACAGCTATCGCTTGTTTAGCTGGTGTAAAAGGCGCTCTTCGTTTAGTTAAAAAAGATTTAGCTACTGCTAAAATCGTTGTAAACGGTGCTGGTGCTGCTGGTGCAAACATTGCTCGTTTGTTATATCTTGCTGGCGCTCGTGATATTACATTGTTAGTATCTTCTGGTGTATTGCACAAAGATTACAAACGTCTTGACTCCTTGCAAGCTGAATTGATCGACTTGCTTAAACTTGAAGAAAAACATGGCAACTTGGCTGAAAATGCTAAAGGCGCTGACATTCTTCTTGGCGTATCTGCAGCAGGTGCTTTCACAAAAGAAATCTTGGAAAACTTGGCTGATGATGCAATCGTATTCGCAATGGCTAACCCTAACCCAGAAGCAACATATGCTGATATGAAAGCAGCTGGTATTCGCATCGCTGGTACTGGTCGTTCTGATGCTCCTAACCAAATCAACAACGTAGCAGTATTCCCTGGCGTATTCCGCGGTGCTATCGACGTACGTGCGGCTCAAATCACTGATGAAATGAAATTAGCTGCAGCTGATGCATTGGCTAACTTGATTCCTGACAGCGAATTGAACGAAGAAAACGTAATGCCATCCGTATTCGATCCTCGCGTAGCTCCAG
>CABSJA010000020.1 GCA_902477915.1 uncultured Veillonella sp. | reverse complement strand
CCATAGTTTTGTGTTGTTTGTTATAATTATCTTAAGATGATTTCATATACATATTTGTGCTATGAGGGGACGTGTATTGTATGTCTTTAAGTGTTGAACAGTTTTTATCTTTGCCTGATGCTGAACAGTTACAAACTATTAAAGATCTTAATGATATCGGTCAAGAGGAAATCATTATCGATGTATTGACGGGGGTTGGCATCGATAACTTATCTGTACCTTTATTAGGCGAGCTTGGTAGAGCCTATAACAATAACGATAAACCAGAAGAAGCTATTAAAGTATTTAAGACCATCGATACAGAACATAGAGATGCAGTATGGCATTATCGCTGTGCTTACTCCCATGGCTCTATTGCTTCTACTAATCATGAGGCTTATACATCAGAGAACATGCAACAGATGTTAGCTCTAGTAGATAATGGTGTACAATTAGCAACTAAAGAAGATCGAAATGATATAAAGGAATACTGCTTTGAAGTCATGGATATGTGCCGTTTACAAATGGATTTTGAAAAATGTGAAATTGACTATCCTGATTTATGCTTAAACTATAGCAAGTATATAGCAGAGAAAAAGAAGAAAAGAGAAGGTGTACCTCGTCAACGAACGATCACTGTAGAAGAAATTTTAGCTACAGATGATATGTGGACTATAAATGAGCCTGCCTATTGGACTATCAATATTTATGGTTCGTATGATGACTATTTAGAATCTGCAAAAGGCTTCACCATAGAGCAAAGATATCTTAACGCTATATGCTGGTATTTCGCTGAGGTTAATAATGGTGGGCATCATCAGTTCTTTTACAACTCTACAGGCATTGTATGGGAAGATGCTCTTGCGGGGTTACGTCTCTTCAAGATGGATATACTAGCAGATAATTTACAATCCGTAATCGATTACTTTGGCGGTTCTGTTCCATTTGATAGAGCTGAGCGATGGACTATTTTACAAGATTGGGAAAATGAGGATGAATTATTCGATTTCCTAGATGGAAAAGACGATGTAGTCTATGAATATGAAGGCATCTTTGAAGATGTATTTGTACATGAACATCCTGAATTATTTGTATTTGATGGAACCTATACAGTCTCAGAATAAGATTGGTGTATAATTAACACATATATAGTTGCTTTCACTATGATGTTTACTTTCACCAAATTATATTAGAGGTATTACATGTTAGATAAACAAGGCGTATATGATTGCCTACGTGACCATCATATCGATTTTGAAATTACGGATCACGCACCACTATTTAGTATGGATGACAAGCCCAATGTAGAGTTGCCATATCCTGAGTGGGATGCGAAGAATTTATTCATTCGAGACCATAAACGGGAGCATTATTATTTGATTACCGTTCGTGGTTCTAAGCGTGTGGATCTAAAACAGTTCCGTAAGGATCATAAGCTTAAAAAGATTTCCTTTGGTTCCGAAGAAGAGCTATGGGATATTTTGAAGATTAAACCAGGTCACGTATCTCCATTCTGTTTGCTTCACGATGAAGAGCGTAAGGTACATTACTACATTGATGCGGATTATAAAGATAATCTTATCGGTATACATCCAAATCAAAATGATGCTACCGTATGGCTACAGGGAAAAGACTTAGTTAAACTTATTGAAGAACATGGTACAATAGTAGAATATATTACATTGTAATTTAGTCGAACTGGAGCATGTATGAATAGAAAATTATTAAAACGTATTCTTGTAACCTCTGCGATTGCTGTATTAGGTGTGAGCACGTCCTTTGCGGCTCTTGTTATGGAACGTGATGAAGGTTTAGACACAGCACCTAGTGTAGGCATGTATCGCTATCAAGTTCCTACAGAGTTACAGGGCACATATAACAGTGCAGGTGTTGCCAATCTAACAGCATCTATGGAGAAAGAACCTAATACATTATCTATGAATGTAGCGCATGTAAAAGGAAATCCATCTGAGTCTTATGTAGTAGAGATTTATAAAGATTTGGCGGCCATTGAAATACATCGCAAATCTGATCAGTATCAAGCTTTTGTTAATGAAGTAGGTTCTAAATTAACAAATCGTAAAATGTACGACGTACAGTCTGTACTATTGTTTGAGAAAAAAGATGCTTTATCTATTGTCAATGATGGTAAAGCAATAGTGACTTTGACAGAGTTTACTGTTAATAGCAATGATATCGACACAGTACAACGTCAATACCAACTCGATATTGAACGGGCCGTACGCGATGATGCGGGTTATAAGGCTGGTTATGTGCTTCGTGAAAGAAATGTAAAAAATCATTGGTATGTTATCCAAATTTATAGTGATCAAGAGGCCTTAACAAAACATTTAAATAGTCCTGGTTATCGATTCATGATGAGCCAAATCCAAGGTAGTCTACAAAATGTTACCACAAAGGTTTTAGATGGGAATGTCCTCGTCAACCATGGGGGTCAAGCATTTGTAAGACCTTAAAACTGAATATAATATAGTATAATATAATCACAGTAAAGTTACTGCTAGCATATACATATGTGCTAGCAGTTTTTTGTTATATATTAGGTGAACGTATAGTCTATAAAAAAAGGAGTTACATATGACACAGCAAGAACGGTTACGCTATTTGGTTGAAGGCTTAGTAGCAGAATACAATGAGAGGCATAACGAACATATAGAGATCCCTATGAATGAAGAAGAGCAATTTACTCTCTTTAGATCTTTATGTAATATTCGTCCTGCTGGTGGCATGTCTCTTGAATGGATGAAGATAGAGTCTGAATATTTAAATATATTGGCCCATGAAAAGGGAATCGTAACGTTTAGTGATATGGAAGAGCGAGAGCCTCAGATTTATTTGTGGCAAGGAGATATTACTCGATTATCTGTAGATGCTATTGTAAATGCAGCCAATAATAAATTACTCGGATGTTTTGCTCCAAATCATAAGTGTATCGATAATGAAATCCATACCTTTGCTGGTATAGAGCTTCGCATGGAATGTGCTAGAATGACTGAGTATATGGAAATGCCTGAAAAAACGGGTGTGGCTCGTATGACCTATGGGTATAATTTGCCCGCAAAGCATGTACTTCATACGGTAGGTCCTATTATTTATGAAAGTGTAACAGATAAGGAAAGAATTGAATTAGCTTCTTGCTATTAATCTTGTTTAAAGTTAGCTAATGCTTATAAATTACGCTCCATTGCATTCTGTTGTATTTCTACTGGTGAATTTAGATTCCCTAATGAAGAAGCAGCACAGATTGCCATAGATACGGTACGAACATATTTAAAAGAAACAAATAGTAAAATACAAGTGGTATTTAATGTATTTAAGGATATAGATTATGACATCTACAACAAATTATTGGGATAAATAATATACTCCTTTTGAAATTCATAAAAATACTGTATCATTTAATAATGACATACAAAAGGTTATGAATGAATTGTTAGTTTAAGAAGGAGATAATGTACTATGAATTATAAATACACCTATGAAAGCCCATTAGGAACTATGATTATGCTTGGTACATTATCATACTTAACAGATTTGTTTTTTATCGATGAAGATTATGCACCAAGTTATGATGATGCGGAGTATATAGAGCAACTAACAGGTCCATTTGAAGTAACTATTATGTGGCTAGACCAATACTTTAATGGTAAAAAGCCTTTTATTACACCACCGATTCAGTTAGAGGGGACAGAGTTCCGTAAGTCTGTATGGTCCATATTACAAACTATAGCTTATGGTGAAACTACAACATATGGAGATATAGGTAAAGAGATTGCAAAACAGCAAGGAAAAGATAGGATGTCTGCCCAAGCAGTAGGAGGTGCTGTAGGTCATAATCCTATATCTATTATCATTCCATGTCATCGTGTGATTGGTAGTAATGGAAAATTAACTGGCTATGCTGGCGGTATTGAACGTAAGAAATACATGCTTGATCTTGAAGCGAAACATAAATAGTACATATTAGATTGTAAAATCATATTTAAATAGACTTATAGAAAAAGAAGAAAGAGATTACTCATGATGGATAGACACATCATAGGTAATCTCTTTTGGTATATATAGGTGGTACTATTTAAATTGATTTACTAAGGTACCAATGCCACTAATCGATATAGATACGGTATCTCCTGATTTTAACCAACCATATTTGCTTTCATTTTTACCAAGTACAACACCACTAGGTGTACCGGTAAAGATAATGTCACCCTCTTGTAGTGTAATATACTGGGATACAAATTCGATAATCGCGTCCGGTTTAAACATCATTTGTTGTAATTTGGCTTGTTGACGTATTTCACCATTTACTGTTGTAGTAATAGTGGCATTGTCAAAATCAAAATCATCTGGAGAAACAATAGTAGGACCAATAGGGGCAAAGTTATCTAGTGATTTGCCGAGAATCCATTGAGAGCCTCTAAATTGTAAGACTCGAGCAGAAACATCATTTCCAATGGTATAGCCTAATATATGGTCTCTGGCCTGTTCACGAGATATATTTTTACCAGCCTTACCAATGACGATAACTAGTTCTCCTTCGTAATCATAATGAAGGTTTTTATCTTGAATGGGAACTATATCTTGATGTGACGCTAATGCATTAGATGTTTTCATAAAGATTTCTGGAAAATCATGTGTAGCAAGACTAGTTTCCTCTATATGGTCTGCATAGTTTAAACCGATACAGATAATGTTTTTGGGATTAGTAATTAGGGTACGGTTAGTAGATTCTTTCATGAGAGATACCTCCTTAAGAGATAAGATACATATATTGTAAGTTAATTATAATATAAATCGGTATGTAAAGAATAATTTTATCCTTATGATTTGAAACGAACTAAATTTATTATAGATAAAGACATAGAGATTATTTATGATACCAATCGTTATAGATATGATGATCCATATGATTTATAAGTCATCAAAATAAGTGGTATTCTATATTTTGTACTTAAGTATACTTAACTTATTACATGTCTAATCTCTGTCCTCTATAGAATATGTTGAAATAACTTGCTCATAGTGTTAAGATTATAAGTATATTAATAAGCATGGAGGTTATTGTTATGAGCAAGAATATCGATTGGGATAATCTCGGTTTTGGTTATGTAGAAACCGACTACCGTTATTTGACTACATATAAAGATGGTAAATGGGACGAAGGCGGATTAATTACTGATGCTAACGTTGTTCTTAATGAATGTGCTGGTGTATTCCAATACGCTCAAACTGTCTTTGAAGGTTTGAAAGCATACTACACTAAAGATGGTCACATCGTATGCTTCCGTCCAGATTTGAATGCTGTTCGTTTGAATCAATCTTGTGAACGCCTTGTAATGCCTACATTACCTGAAGGTCGTTTCCTCGAAGCTGTAAAAGAAGTTGTAAAAGCAAACAAAGACTTTGTTCCTCCTTATGGTCATGGTGCAAGTCTTTATATTCGTCCATACATGATGGGTACAAACTCCGTTATCGGTGTAAAACCTGCAGATGAATATCAATTCCGTGTATTTACTACACCAGTAGGCCCTTACTTCAAAGGTGGCGCTAAACCAATCAAAATTCGTATCACTGATTTTGATCGTGCAGCTCCTCATGGTACTGGTCATATTAAAGCTGGTTTGAATTATGCTATGAGTTTGTATGCTATCACTGATGCTCATAACAAAGGTTATGCAGAAAACATGTACCTTGATGCGGCTACTCGTACACATGTAGAAGAGACTGGTGGTGCAAACTTTATCTTCATCACTAAAGATGGTAAATTAGTAACACCTAAATCCGATAGTATTTTGCCATCCATTACACGTCGTTCTTTGATGTATGTAGCAGAACACTACCTTGGTATGACTGTAGAAAATCGCCCTGTTCATAAAGATGAATTAAAAGACTTTGCTGAAATTGGTCTTTGTGGTACAGCAGCTGTTATTTCTCCAGTAGGTCAAATCGATACTCCAGAAGGCACTATTAATGTTCCTGCTGGCATGGATGATATGGGTCCTATCACTAAAAAATTATATGACACATTACTTGGCATTCAACATGGTGAAATCGAAGCTCCTGAAGGCTGGGTAGTTAAAATTTGCTAATCTTTTAATAGATTAATGTAGTAGATTATATAATTTAACACGTAAATAGAAATGGCATCTATCGTTGGATAGATGCCATTTCTGTTTTTTATTTTGTTATGTTAAATTAGAGATTAGGGTATTGTAAAATTAGTTATAGACTATTATTAAATTAGTTATTAGTTAGATTTTGCACGACTTACTACTTTAGCCATGAATTTTTCGTTATTAATAACAAATCGTTCATGAGTTCCTCGACCAATGATACCAACGCCGTCAGATGCTTCAATATCAAAGGTTATTTTACGTCCTTCTACAGCACTAACTGTAGCTTTAGCAGTTACTGTTGCACCAAGTGGAGTAGGGGCCTCATGAGTAATGGATAGAGCGATACCTACAGTGCCTTCGCCATCTTCTAAATATGGTTGTACTGCTGCTTGTGCTGCTTCTTCCATTAATGCACACATAGCTGGTGTGGCAAAGACCTCTAAAGAACCGGATTTCATTGTTTTAGCAATATTAGATTCTGTAACTGTTACAGTCGCTGTAGCTGTTTGACCTGCTGATACCATAATATACCTTCTTTCATTAAGAAAATTCTCGTTATAATAGTATTATACATCTTTCTATAATTTTTATGCTAATGTAATAATACATATTTTATAGATACTACCAGTTAAAAGTAATTATTTTTAACTGGTAGTATTTATAAAAGTAGCCTATATAACTTCTAATAATAATATTTTTAACTGGTAGTAATCGAAAAAATGGAATATATAGGCTTATTATCGAATATAGACAGATTGTTAATTAGAATAGAATTAAAGAAGGGGAACTATATATAACAGTTCTATAGAATCCGTGATATAATGGAACTAGTTTTTTATAAAACGAGGTATATATGAGTACAAGAAAATTAAAGCCTTCTGGTGAAGGTTGGGTACAGTTAATAGCAGGCCTTGGTTTTGTCATTCTATTAATTGCCATCAATATAGTAGACCCTACATTTTATCCAACTATGTGGCATTTAGCGACGAGTGGATCCATGGATGAAATAGCAGAGTATATTCAAGGCTTTGGTCCTATGGCCATGGTTGTAAGTATGCTTCTCGATATTTTTGTTAATGCTGTTGGTTTCTTACCATCCATATTTATATCTACCGCAAACGGTCTAGTATTTGGTATGTGGCCAGGGATCATTATTTCTTGGCTTGCAGAAACAATTGGTGTAGTCATTAGCTTTTATATTATGCGTTACTTCTTACGTGATACAGCGGATAAGCTCATTGCTAAGAGTACGGTATTGATGAAAGTAGATGATTTCTCTGGTAAAAATGGTTTTGTAGTTATGTTATTTGCACGATCCTTACCATACTTCCCATCTGGTGTTATTACGGCACTAGGTGCTATTAGTAAAATTAAACCGAGAGACTACATCTTAGCAAATTTAATTGGTAAATTCCCATCTACAGCTCTTGAAGTTGCTATCGGTACAGATATTGTAAATTTCCAAGAAAATATGGGGCGATTAGGAATTATTGTTCTTGTTGCAGGTGTTGTATACTTCATTCTTTGGAAAGTATATAAGAACTATATTAATAAGAAGAATGCTGAACAAGAACATGATCCTAATGCGTAATTTTTTAACGTAGTAATATTTTTAACTTAGTATATATGAAAGAGGCGATTGTATGAGTTTTTCTCTTCCTGAACGTGTCACTTTAAAAGGTCCAAATTTTATTCGCGAAGTATTTGAACGTGGTGTTGGCGTAGAAGGTTTTATCAGCTTTGGTATTGGCAATCCAGCACCAGAAGCGATTCCTGTAGAAATAATTGAAAAGGCATTCGATGAAGTGGTTCATTCTAATCCAATGAGTTTATTACAATATGGCCCAATGCAAGGTGATGCACGTTTAGCGGAATTGACATTAGATCGTCTTGTAAAAGCACATAAGATGAATCCAGAAGGCCAAGGCCTTATTATTTCTAATGGTGCAGGTCAACTATTAGGTCTTGTACCAATTACTGTATTGGAACCTGGTGACGAAGTATATATGGATGAATTTACTTTCACAAGTGCCATCAATTCTGTACGCAACATGGGCGGTAAAGCATTAGGCATTAAGACTGATGAGTACGGCATGATTCCTAGTGAATTAGAAAAAGCCGCTCAGTCTGGTAAGGGTAAATATATTTATCTCATTCCGAATTTCCAAAATCCTACAGGTATTACAATGCCATTGGAACGCCGTAAAGAAATTTACGCTATTGCCTCTAAATATGATTTATTCATCTATGAAGATGATCCATATGGTGAAATTCGTTTTGCTGGTGAATACATTCCAACATTTAAATCTTTTGATACCGAAAATCGTGTTCTCTATGCTGGTTCTTATTCGAAGACATTATCTGCAGGTTTACGTGTAGGTTTCCTATTTGGCCCAGAGAAGGTAATCGAAGCTATCCAAGCTTTAAAGAATAATACAGCTGGTCAAATGCCATTAGTTACACAAAAGGTGGTAGCTAAAGTTCTTGATACAATCGATTATGATGCACATTTAGAAAATGTACGTAAAGTATATAAGACTAAATGTGATGCTTTGCTTGATGCATTTAATAAGTATGCAAGTTCTAAGGTTAAGTTAACTCAGCCTACAGGTGGTATGTTCGCATGGATGACGATGCCTGAGGATGTAGATTGTGACGAATTCTTCGAAACGTGTATGAATCGCAATGTAGGGATCATTAAGTGTGGTGCCTTTGCTGCTGATGGAGCAGGGGAAGGCCATGCATTCCGTTTGAGCTATACTGTACCAACAGTAGAAGAAATTACAAAGGGCATGGAAATTCTCGGTGCCTTAACCAAAGAGTTCTGTGGTGAGTAATATATTGATAAAGTTTGATATGACATGATACAATGTAACAGTAGATACAGTGTATCTACCATATAGAGAAAAAGTTTTACATATAGATGTGAGGTAGTTCCTCAAAGAAAGTAGGTGTTTACTATGGGTTGCGGTAGCAGCAGTGATTGTGGCGGATGCCCATCTCAATCTTCTGGTTGCGGTGGCGGCGCTCCTCAACAACCTCAAGATCTTACAGCTCCATTACACGAGCTTAGTTCTGTTAAACATGTAATCGGCGTAGTATCCGGTAAAGGTGGCGTAGGTAAATCCTCCGTTACAAGCTTAATGGCTATTACTATGGCGCGTAAAGGTTACAAAGTTGGTATCCTCGATGCAGATATTACAGGTCCTTCTATTCCTAAAATGTTTGGTATCAAGGAAAAAGCATATGCTGACGAAATCGGTATGTATCCTGTAAAATCTAAAGGCGGTATTGACGTTATGTCTGTTAACCTCCTTTTGGAAAACGATACAGATCCTGTTTTATGGCGTGGTCCTATTTTAGGCAATGTGGTAAAACAATTCTATAGTGATGTTATTTGGAAAGACATCGATTATTTATTCGTTGATATGCCGCCAGGAACAGGTGACGTAGCAATTACTGTATATCAATCTTTGAAATTGGATGGTATCATCATTGTTACATCTCCTCAAGACTTGGTATCCATGATTGTTGAAAAAGCAGTTAAGATGGCTGATTTAATGCAAGTGCCTATTATTGGTGTAGTGGAAAACTACTCTTACTTCCATTGCCCAGATAACGGTAAGGATTATCAAATCTTTGGTGAAAGCCACATTGAAGAAATCCTTCAAAAATACGGTCTATTATTGTTGAATCGTTTGCCAATTGATCCAACTATTGCAAATCTTTGCGATAAAGGTGATATTGAAGCTATTGAGAAAACAAATTTAGAAAACGTATCTTTACCTGAATAGGATTTATATGTTAATGAAAGCTGTGCATACCTCGTGATGCACAGCTTTTTCTCATTTCTTTTTATTATTTAATATATTATATTTATTATAAGAAGAAATAATTATATATCTCACTTCACATACTACTGATATATACTGAAGACACCGTAGGATAGGGGCTACTGTGTGTTTTATAGTCACCTTGCGATGCCTTGGTATTTCAGCAGTTATATATTTTAGTTTTTTCCTATGTAGGAGGTATGTGTATGAAAAAACTGTTAAACTGGATTATTCCAGCGGTCTTTGGTATAGGCCTATGGTTTATTCCGACACCAGAGGGGTTAACACCTCAATCTTGGCATTTATTCGCCATTTTTGTGGCTACAATCGTAGGCTTTATTACTCAGCCATTACCAATTGGTGGCGTATCCATCGTTGTGATTACTGTAGCAGCTTTGACTGGTACTTTGAAAATTGGTGAAGCTATCTCCGGTTTTGCTAACTCTGCTATTTGGTTAATCGTAGGTGCGTTCTTATTCTCTCGTGGCTTTATTAAAACTGGTTTGGGGAAACGTATTGCATATAATTTGATTGCTGCTTTTGGTAGTAGCTCCTTACGTTTAGCTTATGCATTAGCTTTATCTGATCTAATTTTGGCTCCAGCAACTCCATCCAACACAGCTCGTGTAGGTGGTGTTATTATGCCGATTACTACTAGCTTGGCAAAAGCATTTGGTTCTGAACCTCAAGATGGTCCTCGTAAAATTGGTTCCTTCTTGATGCAATCCATTTATCAAGTTAATACGATTACATCTGCTATGTTCCAAACATCTATGGCTGGTAACACATTGGTTGCAGCATTGGCGCTTCAATCCTTTGGCATCGGTATCACGTGGGGCGACTGGGCTATGGCAGCTATCGTGCCTGGTATCATTGCATTGATCATTATGCCGTACTTTATTTATAAAGTTTACCCACCTGAAATTAAAGATGCTCGTGAAGCACAACAAATGATTAAAGAAGAGTTAAAAGGCCTTGGTAAAATGTCCTTCCAAGAATGGGTTATGCTAGGCGTATTTATTTTAGCTTTAGTTTTATGGGCTACTTCTCAATTTACTAAACTTGATGCTACAACTGTTGCATTCTTAGGTATTTCTATTTTGCTTGCTACAAGTGTTCTTGTTTGGGACGATGTTAAAAGTGAAAAAGGTGCTTGGGATACATTAGTTTGGATGGGTACATTAATGGGCTTTGCTGGTTTCTTGTCCAAATTAGGTTTCATCAAATGGGCAACAGTACTTGTAGGTGGTTATATTCCAGAAGGATCTTGGATTATTGCCTTCGTTATAGCTGTACTTATTAATACATATTCCCACTATGTATTCGCATCTTTAACTGCACATATTTCTGCAATGTTCGTAGCATTCTCTGCAATTGCTATTTCTGCAGGTGCACCACCAATGTTAACATTGTTGATGATTGCATTCACATCTAACTTGTGTATGTCTTTAACTCACTATGCAGCAGGTCCATCTCCAGTAATCTTCAATACTGGTTATGTTCCTCAAAATACATGGTGGAAACTTGGTTTCTTCGCATCCGTAATCAACTTGATTATCTTTATGGGACTTGGTTCCGTATGGATGAAAGCTATCGGTATGTGGTAAGAACTGAAAACGATAAAATAATATACTTGTAATACATAAAACTTTAGATTTTAGAGTTGTTTTGATATGTAGTTACAAAATATACGGAAAGCCGTCCCGTTTGGGACGGCTTTTTTGTGATAAAATAAGTGTAGTTAATATATTATTAATGTATATGTTGTAATATTATACATATATGAACTATTCCTAGTGAATAAAAGAATTGCATCATTATTTTACATAGGAGGAAACTATGAAATTTGATAATGAACAGTTATTGAAATATATTGGTGCTTGCACATCTCCATACCATACGGTTGATACAAGTCTGCAAATGTTATTGGACTCAGGATTTACAGAACTTAATTTAGATGATGAGTGGCAATTAGACTCTGGTTCTTATGTTGTTAATGTATTTGGTACTACATTGTTTGCCTTTCATATAGGGAAAAAACCAGAAGATACATTACGTATTGCTTCGGCGCATACGGATTTTCCTGCGATCCGTGTTAAACCTAATCCTATTACCTCTGTAAAAGGGTACACAAAACTGAATGTAGAAATGTATGGTGGTCTCATTGAAAATACATGGCTTGATCGTCCTCTAGGAGCGGCTGGTACCGTAGTATTAAAAGGTGATAATGCCTTTGATGTTGATTCTGTATTGGTTGATACAAAACGTCCTATTGCGATCGTTCCAAATTTAGCTATACATATGAATCGTTCCGTTAATGATGGGGTTAAATTAAATCGCCAAAAGGAAATGCTTCCTATATTAATGATGGAGCGTAAGGATGAGGAACACTCTACAAAATCTTTACATGATAGTAATAATCCAAGTTTATTCCCAGAGTCTGATACTCAATATGATGAGTGGACTACGTTCTTAGCTGATGAAGTCAATTGTGATCCATCTGAAATTTTGTCCTATGAAATGACATTATATCCAACAGAACAAGGTTGTGTCTTGGGCACAGAAGGAGATTTTATTAGTGCATCGCGTTTAGACAATTTAACATCTTGTTTTGGTGTGCTTTCCGGGATTATTCAAGCTCGTAAACATAATGCTAATGGTGTACGCTGTGCGATTCTCTTTGATAATGAAGAGGTAGGGAGTCGCACAAAACAGGGTGGAGCAGGTATGCTTTTACCAAACCTTATTAAACGTGTATATGATGCATTAGGATATTCCAATCAAGAAATGGAAAGTTTCATTTCTAAAGGGTTTATGGTTTCCTCTGATGTAGCCCATGGTTTACATCCAAATTATCCTGAGAAAAACGATATCACTAATATTCCTACACTTAATAAAGGGGTAGCCCTAAAAATCGCATGTAGCCAATCTTATGCAGGTGATGCAAGAGCCATTGCCATTGTTAAAGGTTTGTGTGATGAAGCTGAGGCAAACTACCAAATTTATGTAAATCGTTCTGATATACCAGGAGGGTCTACAGTTGGATCTATTTCATCTGCTATGTTGCCGATGAGAACCATGGATGTAGGCTTACCATTGTTGGCAATGCATTCTGCACGTGAGTTGATGGGGGCCAATGACCAAGAACAACTCAACCGATTAATGAATCATTTCTTAGGTGATTAATTATATAGTATATAGAACTAGTTCGATGTACATCGATAAAAGACATATGAGTTTTACTCATGAACAGCGGATAATGTATTTTATGATTTCGTAATTAATATAATCCTTTAAATATGTGGAAAATATTGTATAATAGTTATATATAATTATGAATATTATACTCATCATAAATTTTGATGAGTTTTCCAAATATATTGTTTTGACTATAAGTATAGGAAATATTCATATATTAATAAAAATGAAAGCTGATAGTTCACATTAGTGGAAGCTAGTAGGAGGCAATACATGAGAAAAATTAAATCCGTATTGGTTGCCAACCGTGGTGAAATTGCGATCCGCGTGTTCCGTGCATGTAATGAAATGGGTATTAAAACTGTAGCCATTTATTCCAAAGAGGATACATTATCCTTGCACCGCAACCAAGCTGACGAAGCCTATCTCGTAGGGGAAGGTAAAAAACCAGTTGAAGCATATCTTGATATTGAAGATATTATCCGTATTGCAAAAGAACATGATATTGATGCTATCCATCCAGGTTATGGGTTCTTATCTGAAAACGAAGAGTTCGCTCGTCGTTGTGGTGAAGAAGGTATCATTTTCATTGGACCTCATGTAGAACATTTGAATATGTTCGGTGATAAGGTTAATGCTCGTGCACAAGCTAAATTGGCAGATATCCCAATGATCCCTGGTTCAGATGGGGCTTTGCGTGATTTTGAACAATTAGAAGAATTTGCAAATACTCATGGTTTCCCATTGATGATTAAAGCCGTAAATGGCGGTGGCGGCCGTGGTATGCGTGAGGTTCATCGCAAAGAAGATCTTCGTGATGCATATGATCGCGCTAAATCTGAAGCAAAAGCTGCTTTTGGCGATGATGATGTATATGTAGAAAAACTTATCGTTGAACCTAAACATATTGAAGTACAAATCCTTGGTGATGAACATGGTAATGTAGTTCATTTACATGAACGTGATTGCTCTGTACAACGTCGTCACCAAAAAGTTGTTGAAATGGCGCCAGCTTTTGCATTGCCATTAGAAACTCGTAAAGCCGTATGTGATGCAGCCGTTAAAATCATGAAAAATGTAGGCTACGTTAATGCTGGTACTGTAGAGTTCTTGGTAACTGCTGATGGTTCCTTCTATTTCATCGAAGTTAACCCTCGTATCCAAGTAGAACATACTGTAACAGAAATGATTACAGATATTGATATTGTTCATTCTCAAATCCGTATTGCTGAAGGTTATGACTTACATAGCCCAGAAGTAGGCATTCCTGCACAAGATGAAGTTCCTTGTAAAGGTACTGCAATTCAATGTCGTATCACTACAGAAAATCCTAAAAATAACTTCATGCCTGATACAGGTAAAATCTTGGCATATCGTAGCTCCGGTGGCTTTGGTATCCGCTTAGACTCTGGTAATGCTTTCACAGGTGCCGTAGTAACACCTTACTATGATTCCTTACTTGTAAAAGCAACTGCATTTGGTCCTAACAATGAAGAAACTATTCGTAAAATGCTTCGTTGCTTGAAAGAATTCCGTATTCGTGGCGTTAAAACAAATATTCACTTCTTGATTAACGTTCTTGAACATCCTGAATTCCAAAGCGGTAACTACACTGTTAACTTCATCGAAGATCATCCAGAATTATTCGAATTGAAACCTGACCGTGACCGCGGTACTAAATTATTGCGTTACATTGCAGACGTAACAATCAATGGTTACTCTGGTGCGGGCCCTCAAGAAGTACCTGATTTTGAACCAATTCAAATGCCATCTAATTTAGATGTATCTCCTGCAGCTGGTACAAAACAAAAATTTGATGAATTAGGTCCAGAAGGCTTCAGTAAATGGTTATCTGACCAAAAACAAGTATTCTTTACAGATACTACATGGCGTGATGCTCATCAATCCTTGTTTGCTACACGTTTACGTACAATTGATATGGCACGCGTAGCTGGTCATGCTGCGAAAGGTGTTCCTAACTTATTCTCATTAGAGTGCTGGGGCGGTGCTACATTCGACGTATCCTA
This sequence comes from uncultured Veillonella sp., assembly GCA_902477915.1. GTDB lineage: Bacteria > Bacillota > Negativicutes > Veillonellales > Veillonellaceae > Veillonella. The sequence continues at coordinate 14,974 of CABSJA010000020.1, read as the reverse complement.
TCGCTTCTTACATGAAGATCCATGGGAACGCTTACGCATGTTCCGTCGTGAAGTACCAAATACATTGCTTCAAATGTTGATTCGCGGTGCCAATGCAGTAGGTTACACATCTTATCCAGATAATGTAGTTCGTCAATTTATCCAACGTGCTGCTACAAACGGCATTGATGTATTCCGTGTATTTGATAGCTTAAATAGCCTTGATAATATGCATGTAGCTATTGATGAAGTACGTGCACAAAATAAAATTGCTGAAGTAGCATTGTGCTATACAGGTGATATTCTTGATAGTAGCCGTCCTAAATACAATTTAGGTTACTATGTAAATATGGCTAAAGAGCTTGAAAAAGCGGGTGCTAATATCATTGCTATCAAAGATATGGCAGGTCTTTTAAAACCTCAAGCAGCTTATAATCTTGTATCTGCATTAAAAGATGCTGTAACAGTGCCAATTCATTTACATACTCATGAAGGTTCTGGCAATGCTATCTACTCTTATGGTCGTGCTGTAGATGCTGGTGTAGACGTTATCGACTTGGCATACTCTGCATTTGCTAATGGCACATCTCAACCTAGCATGAACTCTATGTACTATGCTTTGAGTGGCCATGACCGTCAACCTGACATGAACATTGACTACATGGAAGAAATGTCTCATTACTTTGGTAGCATTCGTCCATACTACAAAGGTGTAGATAAAGCAGAAGCATACCCTAACACTGAAGTATATCAACATGAAATGCCAGGTGGCCAATACTCCAACTTGCAACAACAAGCTAAGATGGTAGGCCTTGGTGATCGTTGGAATGATATCAAAAAAGTATATCATCAAGTAAATATGATGTTTGGTGATATCATTAAAGTAACTCCATCCTCTAAAGTTGTAGGTGACATGACATTGTACATGGTACAAAACAACTTGACTGAAAAAGATATTTACGAAAAAGGCGATGTATTAGACTTCCCTCAATCCGTAGTAGAATTCTTTGAAGGTCGTCTTGGCACTCCATACCAAGGTTTCCCTGAAGAGTTACAAAAAATCATCTTAAAAGGTGCAAAACCAATTACAGTTCGTCCTGGTGCAGTATTACCTCCAACAGACTTTGAACATGTTCGTCATGAATTAAGCGAAATGGGTGCTAATACAACTGATGAAGATATTAGCGCATACTGCTTATATCCTAAGGTATACCAAGATTACAATAAATTTGTAAAAGATTTTGGCGATGTATCTGTACTCGATACTCCAACATTCTTCTTCGGTATGAAGCGTGGTGAAGAAATCCAAGTAACTATCGAAAAAGGTAAAACATTGATCATTAAGATGAATGGTGTATCTGATCCTGATGAAGATGGTAACCGTATCGTATTGTTCGAGTTCAACGGTCAACCTCGTGGCATTAAAGTTCATGATAAACATGCTAAGACTACTGGTGTTGTTCGTCGTAAAGCAGACGAATCTAATCCTGGCGAAATCGGTGCTACATTGTCCGGTTCTGTTGTTAAGATCCTCGTTAAGAATGGTCAATCTGTAGTTAAAGGTGAACCATTAATCGTTACAGAAGCGATGAAGATGGAAACAACAATTACAGCTCCTATCGATGGTATCGTAGAAGAAATTCTAGTTCGTGAAGGTAGCCGTATCGAATCTGGTGACTGCTTGCTTCGCGTTCAAGATGCTCCTAAACGATAGTCATAATCGTAGGTAAAATTAAAAATATTATTTCTAAAGTATTTCATAAAATAAAATACTGTAGAATAATGGAAGAATCCCTAGGAAATCCTAGGGATTCTTTGTATTTTAAGGGGTTTCATGGTACTATATATAGTAGAGAAAATGGGCGTATTATGCACTATTTTAGAGTGATTATTAAAAAAAGGAGTAGTAACAGATGAGATGTCCTTATTGCCAACACACAGACACGAAGGTAACAGACTCTAGAACGACTGATGAAGGTAATAGTATTCGCCGTCGCCGCGAATGTATCAATTGTGGCCGTCGCTTTACTACCTATGAAATTATAGAAGAAGTACCACTTATGGTATTAAAGAAAAACGGACGTCGTGAACTATTTGATCGCGGTAAATTATTAAATGGCTTATTGCGTTCTTGTGATAAACGTACCGTGCCAATGTCCGTGATGGAACAAGTGGTTAACGATGTAGAGCGCGATATTCGAAATGAAATCAATCAAGAGGTAACTACGGATCGCATTGGCGAACTTGTATTGCAACAATTAAAAGATATTGACCAAGTTGCATATGTTCGTTTTGCTAGCGTATATCGTAAGTTTGATAATATTGATAGCTTTATGGAAGAACTGAAAGCATTAAAGAAACTAGATGCTAAGAAACCAAAACGTAATTAATTACTAATACTACATGTGAGGCTTTATGATAGATTTACACTGCGATACGATAATGAAATTAATAGACCATCCTAGTAGTGGGGATCTGTATCGTAATACTTGGAAAATCGATATAGAAAAGTTACAAAAGGCTCACAGCAAGGTGCAAGATTTCGCACTTTTTATCAATCTTGGTGAAACAAATGACCCTTATGGTCGTTATGAAGCAATGCGTAATTTATGTACATCACAAATTCAGCATTATGGAGAGCACATACAACATGTGCTCTCTTATCAAGATATAGAGTCCGTGTATGTGTCCGGTAAGATTGGGGCCCTTATGTCTATTGAGGAAGGCGGCGTACTAGGCGGCGATTTAGATAAATTAAAACAAGCTTATCAAGATGGTGTTCGACTAATTACGCTTACTTGGAATTATCCAAATGGATTGGGTGAGCCCCATTGTGGTGAGCAGCATAAAAAATTAACATCGAAAGGTGTTGAATTTGTGGAGGCTATGCAGGATTTAGGCATTATCGTTGATTGCTCTCATTTAAATGATGCTGGTACTGAGCAATTAGGAGATATTTTAGATGTACCTTTTATAGCATCTCACTCCAATGCACGTGAAGTTACAGCCCATACAAGAAACTTACCAGATCATTTAATCAAGCTGATTGCTAATAAGGGTGGCGTTATAGGCCTTAATTTTGCGCAATCTTTTTTAGGTACATCACCCATAAGTCGGATTGAAGATATCGTAAAACACGGCTTATATCTCATCAATAAGGGCGGGGAAGATGTTGTGGCATTAGGAACCGACTTTGATGGTATTAAGCCAGATACAGAAATTAAAGATGCTTCCGAAATGTATCGATTATATGATGCATTTCAAGAGGCCGGTTTATCTGTGGAACAATGTGAGAAATTGTTCTGGAAAAATGCAGATAGACTATTAAAGGAGATTTTATAATGACTGATTTAAATCCAATCATTGCAGATCGTTTTACAGAGCATCTTGAAGTCTTTGGCAAGACGATGGAGCATATGGATACCATTCAAGAGATTGCCTATCGCTGTAAGGCGGCTTTAGAAAATGGCAATAAGATTTTATTCTGTGGTAATGGTGGTTCTGCTGCGGACTCGCAACATTTAGCGGCGGAATTGATTTGTCGCTTTAAAAAGGAACGACGCTCTCTTGCAGGCATTGCATTAACTACTGATACATCTGCATTAACAGCCATTGCCAATGACTATGATTTTGAATCTGTTTTTGCACGTCAAGTAGAGGGACTAGGCCGTACAGGTGATGTTCTTATTGGTATTTCTACATCTGGGAACTCCAAGAATGTTGTGAAAGCTGCAGAAATGGCCCGTTCTATTGGTATGCATACCATTGCTTTCACCGGAGAAGGCGGTGGTAAGCTAGCTGAATTATGTGATATTACATTAGCCATTCCAAGTAATGTAACAGCTCGTATTCAAGAGATGCACATTTTGGCTGGTCATATCATGTGTGAAATTATTGAAGAAGATTATTAACCGTTACGGTCTTATGTATAAATAGATACATGTTTGATGCCAAGTATTTTATGTAAGTCGTTATGCATGTATATTGTGGTAAGGAATAGGTGGATTATGATAAATGCTACCATTAATCAATTTTTAACAAAGCAACTACCAAATCTAAAGATTGCCGTTATAGGTGATGTTATGGTAGATCGTTATGTTTTTGGTGATGTAAGTCGTATTTCTCCAGAGGCACCGGTTCCTGTTAACCGCGTGGCAAAGATGAAAGAAGTACTTGGCGGTGCTGGTAATGTTGCGTCGAACTTATCAAATTTAGATTGCACAGTATATCTTGGTGCTATTGCCGGTAATGATGACCATGGTCGTTTATTACAACAGTTACTTGATGCAGATAAGATTGATACAACAGGTTTATTGACCAGTGATGATCGATCTACTATTACTAAGATGCGTATCTTAGGTGATCGTCAACAAATGATGCGCTTAGATTTTGAAACCATAACAGATTTGTCGTCTCATGAGGAACAGAAGCTCTCTACATGGTTGGAAAATCTTTGTAAATCGGGTATCGATGGCATTGTTGTTTCTGACTATGGTAAAGGTGTTTGTACACCAACATTGCTAAAAAAAATCTTTAGTTTAGCTAAGGAGTATGGCGTACAAACAATCGTGGACCCTAAGGGTTCTGATTGGTCTAAATATAATGGAGCCACATGTATTACACCGAATGTAAAAGAGCTAGGTGAATGTGTAGGCCGTAAATTAGAAAATGATGATACCACTATTGTTGAAGCTGCTAAGTCAGTACTGGCTAATGTTGATTTAGAGTACATTGTGGCTACACGGTCTGCTAAGGGGATTACTGTTATCGCAAAGGACGGCCGTACATGGCATAATCCGGCCACACAACAAGAGGTCTTTGATGTAAGTGGTGCAGGCGATACTGTTGTATCCATGATGATGACATGCCTTGCCAGTGGCCTATCTATGCGTTTAGCCTTACATATTGCTAATGGCGCTGCAGGCATCGTCGTATCTAAGGTTGGTACATATCCAATTCATCGTTCTGAATTACTGGATTTATGGCATTCATATAAGCATAGTGTTCAATCGAAGCCTTTATACACAAAGGAAGAGATGAAGCAGCTTATTACACAATGGCAAAATAAGGGTGAAACTGTTGTGTTTACAAATGGTTGTTTTGACATTCTTCATCGTGGGCATATTACGTATCTACAAGAGGCTGCTCAGTTAGGTGATCATCTAATTATTGGTTTAAATTCCGATGCTTCTGTTAGACGCCTAAAGGGTGAAACACGTCCCATCGTAAGTGAAGAGGATAGAGCAGCATTATTAAGTGCGTTGCGCTGTATAGATGGTGTGGTTTTATTCGAAGAGGATACACCAGCTGAACTATTAGCTTATTTGCGTCCTAATACGCTAGTTAAGGGCGGCGATTATAAGATAGAAGATATTATTGGACGTGAGTCCGTAGATCATGTAGAGGTGCTTTCATTTAAAGAAGGTTACTCTACATCAGATATCGTAGGGAAAATAGCTACTATGGCTAAGGAGGGTAAATTATGATTATCGTTACAGGCGGTGCTGGTTTTATCGGCAGTAATATTGTGAAAGCATTAAATGACCGTGGTCGTACAGATATTCTTATTGTTGATGACCTTACTGATGGTCGTAAAATCCGAAATATTCAAAATTTAGAATTCTTGGATTATATCGATTGTGATGATTTTGATTGTGCTATTGCTGATGGTACATTTGATGTAGGTCCTATCGAAGTTATATTCCACGAAGGTGCTTGTGCGGACACAATGGAATATAATGGCAAATACATGATGAAGAACAACTATGAAGGTTCTAAAAATCTATTCCACTATTGCCAAGACCGTCGCATTCCATTTATTTATGCATCCTCTGCATCTACATATGGTAATGGTACAAATGGTTTCGTAGAAAAACCAGAAGCTGAGGAAGCCCTCAATCCATATGCGTACTCCAAATTGTTGTTCGACCGCTATGTGCGTAAATATGAAGGTGAATATACAGCTCAAGTAGTAGGCTTACGTTACTTTAACGTATATGGTCCTAATGAGGCTCATAAAGATAAAATGGCTTCCTTAGTTCGCCAAATGTTCTATAAAAATAAAGAAACTGGTATTATCAATCTATTTGAAGGTACAGATGGCTACGAAGATGGTGGTCAAACACGTGACTTTATCTATGTTAAAGACGTAGTTAATGTAAACTTCTATTTCTGGGAACATCCTGAAATTTCTGGTACTTTCAACTGTGGTACAGGTAATGCTCATAGCTTTAATCAATTTATGCAAGCTGTTATTGACTACAACGGCAAAGGTAAAATTGAATACATTCCATTCCCAGAGGTATTAAAAGGCAAATACCAAAGCTTTACAGAGGCTGATACTACTAAATTATTGGCTGCTGGTTATGATAAAGGGTTCCATAAAATGGAAGATGCTGTTAAAGAATATTGTGAACTACTCGATAATAACGAAGGGTATTTACGTTAATGCGCAAGGTATTATTTTTAGATCGCGATGGTGTTATCAATAAAGATGTTAGCTATCTATATAAAATCAGTGATTTAGAGTGGGTAGATGGTGCTAAAGAGGCACTAGCTTATGCGTATAGCAAGGGCTATGACCTCATTGTAGTGACCAATCAAAGTGGTGTAGCTAGAGGTTATTATAAGGAATCTGATGTTCAGATTTTACATGACCATATGGCTCATGAACTAGACCGTAGTGGGGCACCGATTTTACATTTCTATTATTGTCCTCATCATAAAGAAGGATCTGTACCTCTGTATGCTGTCGATTGTGAATGCAGAAAGCCAAAGCCTGGCATGATTAATCAAGCTATTAAGGATTATGATGTAGATCCTAAATCTAGTTTTCTTATTGGCGATAGTCAGCGCGATGTTGATGCAGCAGAAGCAGCTGGTGTAAAAGGATATCTATTTACAGGTATAAATCTGTTAGATTTTATTAAGACTATTATTTAGTTAATTATTACCATTACTTTGTTTTACTTTTAACTTATGTCTGTTTTAAGGTGATATAGGGTTTTTAGTTGTGGTGTTGTATTTTGGGAGGCTATATGAAAGATTACAAGAATATACTCATCATTAAGATGAGTTCTTTAGGTGATGTAATTCATGCATTGCCTACCTTGTATGCAGTGCGTAAAAATTGGCCTAATGCGCATATTACATGGGCTATTCATGAGCAATTTGCGAGCCTCCTGCCTGGTACACCATGGGTAGATGATGTCATCGTTATCGACAAGAAACAACTTAAAAAGCCTGCCTATTTATGGCAATTACGTAAGGAGTTACATAGTCGTCACTTTGATATGACATTGGACTTACAATGTATTGCGAAGAGCGCCATTGTATCTTTACTATCTGGGGCTCCTGAGAAATATGGTTACTGGGAGCTTCGGGAAGGTAGTAATTTAATTAATAAAGCTCTAGTAGGTGAGCATAAATATGACCATGTCATTGAACGCTATTTAGATACTGTTCGAGCGCTCGGTGGTGACGTAGATAGTATAGAATTTCCTATGCCTGCCTACGTAGATGCGGAGAAGTCCGTAAAAGAGAAGTTAGCCTGTCATGGTGTTGACGAAGATTATGTTGTTGTTGTCCCTGGAGCTCGTTGGATCGTTAAGGAATGGCCTCTCCTTAATTTTGGAGAGTTATGTATCCGTTTATGTGAGTCTGGTAAAAAAGTTGTTATTGCCGGTGCTCCTGATGATGTAGAAAAAGGAGCTTTCATAGAAAACTATGTAAAAAATAAGAATCTCGTCAATTTAGTAGGATCTACGTCTATGCCAGAGTTAATTGAGTTGATTCGGCATTGCGAAATTTTTATCAGTGCCGATACGGGCCCGTTGCATATTGCAAATGCCCTTAAGCGCCCTTTGATTGCATTATTTGGAACCACATCTCCAAAACGAACTGGTCCATACGGAGGCAGTCATGTACATCTGATTATTTCACCCACATCAAAGGCTACGCCTGAGCAGCCGCTCGTAGATGATCCGGATTGTATGGCTCAAATTCCTGTAGATGCTGTGTGGTCAGTATATGAACAAGTACTTGGAAAGGAACTGTAATGGAACTCGATTATAAACGCATTGTGGTCACCTTTCTTATGCATTTGGGAGACGTTATATTAACAACTCCTTTTTTAGAAGTGCTTCGAAAAGCTGCGCCACATAGTCATATTACATATGTAATAGATGAAAAACTACAACAAGTAATGCAATATAATCCAAATATTGATGAACTCATTGTAGTTGATAAAAAAGGGCGTCACAATAGTATTTCCGGACTTAATGAGATTGCTCGTGAGATAAATAAAAAAGGGAAACCTGATATCGTTATTAATTTACATCCCAATGAACGCACATCATATTTGGCATGGAAAATTCATGCCCCTATTACAACGGGGATGAGTCATTTTCTATTTAGACCATTTATGACAAAGTATACGCGCTTAGATCGTAAAACTCGTCATGCTGCAGATATGTACATCAATGTACTAGAACAATTAGGGGTAACCGATATTTCAAACTCTGGTCTACACATTGAAACCAGTGAAGCATGGCGCCGTGAGGCTCAGGAGTTTTATGTTAGCCAAGGTTTAACAGATAGTGATAAGCTTATTGGGTTTAACATTGGTAGTGCTGTTCCTGAGAAACGTTGGCCTGCTGAACGATTTGCTCATGTAGCAGATTACTTTGGTCATTTAGGGTATAAAACAGTATTCTTTGGTGGTCCTATGGATCTTGAAATGGTACAGCCTGTAGTGGAACACATGGAAACTAAACCCATTGTCGCGACTGGCAAGTTCCAATTAGGTCCTTTAGCTGCAGCTATGAGCCGTTGTAATCTGTTGATTACGAACGACTCGGGTCCAATGCATGTGGCGATTAGTCAACATGTGCCAATCGTGGCGCTTTACGGACCGTCTAATCCATTCTTTTATGGTCCATATCAAGCGCGTGCTATCGTTTTGGAAACGATGGACTCATACGAGATTGGTAAAAGTATGAAAAAAATTATTAAAGAAGGAAATTATAAAGGGTTATCCGTAATTTCTGAAGAACAGGTTATTAAAGCAGCGGAAACGTTGCTTTCAGAATCGAAATAAACATATGAACTATATTGTATTTGATTTAGAGTGGAATCAGCCCTATAGCAACGACATTAGCTTTATGAAGCGCACAAAAATGCCGTTAACAGGGGAAATCATTCAAATCGGAGCGGTAAAACTGAATGAAAAGATGGACATTGTAGATCATTTTACAATGTTCATCAAACCACAATATCTGCCACGGATGCACAAACATGTTCGTGAATTGACAGGTATTACATCTCGAGAGCTCGATCATGGTGTGCCATTTAAGACTGCTATGCAGTACTTTCAAAACTGGTGTGGTGATGAGTATATGCTGTTATCTTGGGGCTCTGATGACATTCTCATATTGCGTGAAAACCTGATGCTTCATAGGATGAAAGCGTTATCCTATAATCAATGGGTTGATGCACAGATGATTTATTCCTATCAACGATATGGTACGAGTCAACAGTATTCTGTGGCTCATGCTATGGAGGACCTCAATATATCTACCGAGCATTTGTCAGCTCATAATGCGTTACATGATGCTGTGTTTACGGCACATATATGTCAAAAATTAGATATACAACAAGGTATTTTACATTATGATCAAATTCGAAAGGAAAGCAGTAATCCTTTCTTATATCCACCGATTCTGACATTTTTTATGTATGAAAACTTCCCTGAGAAGAAACGTATCGTTCATGATAGACGGGTTCGATTATCGTTCTGTCCATATTGTCAGACACGGTTAGAAATGACTAGGCCTGAACGATTACAAGGGGACAAGCATCTCGCCATCGGCGTTTGTCCGAAACACGGCGATTTTGCAGTGCAACTTAAAGTTGGAAAATATACGATTAAGTCTGGTAGTACCAAATTCTACGTTACAAAGGTATTGACCCATTGTACGGACGAAATTCGTTCTCTATATACTCAGAAGTCTGAAATTAATCGAGAAAAAGAGCGAAAATATTTAGAATTTCGCAGGGCGGAACTGGAAAAGGACCGCCAAAAATAATTTTATTAATTCCTGTTCACATCTATAGTTTCTTAATTATTAGCTTGTGAGCATTTAGAAAGGATAGATTATGGAACGCAAATATGCATGGCATAATTACGACGATGCCACTATGGAAAAGGTATATGCCTTAAGTGATACATATCGTCAATTTTTAGATAATGGTAAAACAGAACGTGAATGCGTTGTACAAGCTGTTGAATTTGCAGAAGCTAAAGGATATGTAAACTTAAAAGATATTATTAAATCCAATACACCAATTAAAGCAGGGGACAAGATTTATTACACACATATGGATAAATCCATTGCTTTATTTAATATTGGTACTGATGATATTGAATTGGGTATGAATATCTTAGGTGCTCATATTGACTCTCCACGTATCGATGTAAAACAAAACCCACAATATGAAGATAGCAATCTTGTATTTTGGGATACTCATTACTATGGAGGCATTAAAAAATACCATTGGGTTGCGATGCCTCTTGCTATTCATGGCGTTGTAGTAAAAACAGATGGTACTCGTATCAACATCAATATTGGGGATAACGAAAATGATCCTGTATTCTGCATTACAGATTTGTTACCGCATTTGGGACAAGAGCAAATGCAAAAGAATGCAGCTAAGGTAATTGAAGGGGAAGCTCTTGATTTACTCATAGGCAGTCGTCCTGTAAAAGATGAAGAAAAAGAAGGGGTTACTAAATTTATTAACAACCTTCTTGAAAAAGAATATGGCTTTGTAGAACGTGATTTATTATCTGCAGAGCTCGAAATTGTACCAGCAGGTAAGGCTCGTGATATGGGCTTTGACCGCTCCATGGTTATGGCCTATGGTCAAGACGATCGCGTATGCGCGTACACATCCTTAGTAGCTATGCTTGAAGTAGACAATGTTAAACGTAGTACTTGTTGCTTGCTTGTAGATAAAGAAGAAATCGGTTCTGTAGGCGCCACTGGTATGCAATCTCGTTTCTTTGAAAATGCAGTAGCAGAAGTTCTCACACTTATGGGTAAACCTAATTCTGTAAGTGTACGACGCACATTGGAAAATTCTCGTATGTTATCTTCCGATGTTAGCGCTGGCTATGATCCTTTATATGCATCTGCATTCGAAAAGAAAAATGCATCTTACTTAGGTATGGGGGTTGTATTTAATAAATTTACAGGCTCTCGTGGTAAAGCTGGTTCTAATGATGCCAATGCTGAATATATGGGCTTTATTCGTCGTGTCATGGAATCTAACAATGTAACATATCAAACTGCAGAGCTTGGTAAGGTTGACCTCGGCGGTGGTGGTACCATTGCTTATATCATGGCCTTATACGGTATGAATGTTATTGACTGTGGCGTGGCTGTGCTTAGTATGCATGCTCCATGGGAGGTTACATCTAAGGCGGATATTTACGAGGCTAAACAATGCTATGTGGCATTCTTAAATGCAGCTGATGAATCAATCTAAAATTATGGGGCTTTCACCATTGGTGAAAGTCCATTCTATGTGAGGTATATATGAATCAAACAGATTTAGGCGCAGCCATAGAGGCAGCGAAGGGAGAGGCAACAGAGGTTAAGACTGTAAAGGTCGATATCTTTGATATTCCTGAAACAAAGGCTGAAGAATATATTGCTAATCGTGAAGAAGTAGCAAAAGCTGCAGCACAGGTGATGAAACCATACTGTGTAACGGTAAAGCGTGAAACATTAGATCCTGAAGAAGGGGAGGCTGTAGTTGGTTATTATGTAACGGGTGAAATTTTAATGTGTGTCATCCTCGATCCATTTGAAGTGCCCGTTATGAAGGTAGCTCTTGATAAAGGGACCCTTAAAGACTATATTTTAGCAGCTAATGATTTAACAGAAGACATGTTAGCATCTCTTGAAAAATAAGAGGATTTCACATTTTTATGTGTCCTATAAATGGACAAATGTAAAATACTTTAATCTGCTACATTGATGTAGTAAAGAAATTTGTTTATAATAGATGTATTATAGTCATTGCAGATAGGAAGGAAATCCCCATGAATTTAAAAAAAGGTATTGCCCTAGCGCTCACGGCGGCAGCATTGATGGCATTCACAGGCTGTGGCTCCAATGGAACAACATCTAATGGTGAATACAAGGTTGGCGTAGTACAACTGGTAGAACATCCTGCACTTGATGCAGCAAACAAAGGTTTTGTTGATGCTTTAAAAGAAAAGGGCTTAGCTGATAAAATCACCTTTGACCAACAGAATGCACAAGCAGATCAATCTAATTTGAACAGCATTGCACAGCGTTTTGTATCTGATCGTAAAAACTTAATCTTAGCCATTGCAACACCAGCAGCTCAATCTATGGCGAATGCGACTCATGATATCCCAATCTTGGGGACTGCTATTACTGATTATGAAGCAGCTAAACTTGTTAAATCTAATGAACATCCAGGTGGTAACGTATCTGGTACATCCGATATGAACCCAGTAGAACAACAAGTTGATTTAATTTTAAAAGTATTACCAAATGCTAAGACAATTGGTACTATTTATAGCTCTAGTGAAGTAAACTCTCAAATTCAAGTCGAGAAAATGAAAGCTTACGCAGCTACAAAAGGTATTAAGGTTGAAGAGGTTACCGTTTCTAATGTAAACGATATTCAACAAGCAGCACAAAATCTTGTATCTCAACATGTTGATGCAATTTATGTACCAACAGATAATGTTGTAGCTTCTGCGATGAGCAATCTTGTAGCGATTACCGACCCAGCAAAAATTCCTGTGTTTGGCGGCGAAGATAACCACGTAAAAGGTGGTGCTGTAATGTCCTTGTCCGTAGATTACTACAAACTTGGATACCAAACAGGTTTAATGGCAGCTAAAATTTTAACCGGTGAAGCTAAAATTGAAGATATGCCTATTGAAATGCAAAAAGAATTTAAATTAGTTGTAAGTAAAGATAAATTACAAAAATTGGGCATCACATTACCAGAAGAATTGATGAACAAAGCAACTATGATTTAATACACAACTGGTAAGGAGTTACATATGAACTGGAAAAAAGGTATTGCAGTAGCACTTAGTGCTATCTCTATTATGGCAATGGTAGCTGGTTGCGGTTCCAACACAGCAACTAATGATCAAAAGAAAATCGGCGTTATTCAATTGGTAGAACATCCATCCCTTGATGCTGCTAACAAAGGCTTTGTTGATGGCCTTGCATCTAAAGGTTATAAAGATGGAGAGAACATCAAATTAGACCAACAAAATGCTCAAGCTGACCAATCTAATTTGAATAGTATTGCTCAACGTTTTGTATCTGATAAAAAAGATTTAGTATTAGCCATTGCAACGCCAGCAGCACAAACTATGGCAAACGCATCTCATGATATTCCTATCATGGGTACTGCTATTACAGACTACGTTACAGCAAAACTCGTTCAATCTAACGAACATCCAGGTGGCAATGTATCTGGTACATCTGATATGACACCTGTAGAAAAAGAGGTTGATCTTATTATTGCATTAGTACCAAATGTTAAACGTATTGGTGCAATTTATACATCTTCTGAAATCAACTCCCAACTTCAAGTTGAAAAAATGAAAGCGTATGCAGCTACTAAAGGTATCACAGTTGTAGAAGCAACTGTTTCTAATGTAAATGATATCCAACAAGCCGCTACAAATCTTGTAAACCAAGATGTACAAGCTATTTATACACCAACTGATAATGTATTGGCATCTGCTATGGCTAACTTAGCTCAAATTACTGATGCTGCTAAAATTCCAGTATTTGCTGCCGATGAAGGTATGACAATGACTGGTGGTGTGGCAACATATTCTGTTGACTACTATAAATTAGGTTATCAAACTGGTTTAATGGCTGCAAAAGTGCTTTCTGGCGAAGCTAAAATTTCTGATTTAGCCATTGAAACACAAAAAGATATTAAGTTAACTGTTAACGAAGAACGTGCTAAAAAATTAGGTATCACAATTCCTGAAGCACTTCGTAAAGATATGAAACAATAGAGGAGATTTTGATGTTAGATTTAGTGGTAGGCACCATAACAACAGGCCTTTTATGGTCTTTGTTAGCGGTTGGTGTATTCATCACCTTCCGTGTATTAGATGTGGCTGACTTAACCGTAGAAGGTACGTTCCCAATGGGGGCGGCTATTTCCGCAATTTTAATTACTAGTGGTATGAACCCAATTCTTTCTATTTTGATTGCCGGCATTGGCGGTATGGCCGCAGGTGCTGTAACAGGTTGGATTCATACTAAATTAAAGATTCCTGCATTGCTAGCTGGTATCTTAACAATGATTGCTTTATATTCCATTAATCTTCATATTATGGGTAAAGCTAACGTATCCTTACTTCGTATGGATACAATTTATACGATTCTTGGTAGCGTACTTCACACACCAAATATGTGGTCTGCTGCTATCGTAGGTGTGATTGTAGCTGTCGTAGTATGCTTATTGTTATTCTGGTTCTTTGGTACTGAAATCGGTACAGCATTACGTGCAACAGGTGTTAATCCTCAAATGATTCGCGCCCAAGGCGTAAACACGGACAATATGATCGTTCTTGGTCTTTTGATTTCCAATGGTTTTGTTGGTATGTCTGGTGCATTAATTGGTCAATTCCAAGGTTTTGCCGACGTAGGTATGGGTATTGGTACCATCGTAATTGGTTTGGCTTCTGTAATTATCGGTGAGGTAGTATTTGGTACAAAATCCTTCGTACGTAGCCTCATTGCTGTAGTACTTGGTTCTATCGTATATCGTATCGTTATTGCTGCTGTACTCTATATGGGTATGCCACCAAACGATTTGAAATTATTCACTGCTATTCTTGTTGCCATCGCGCTTTCCTTGCCTACATTGAAAGCAAAATGGTTGGCTCGTTAAGGAGGACACTATGTTAGAAGTA
>CABSJA010000019.1 GCA_902477915.1 uncultured Veillonella sp. | reverse complement strand
ACGAAAACAATACAGTAATTAATAAAACTATCGATAATAAGATTGAAGCTAACAACACTGTTATCAACCAAAATATTGATAATAAAATCAATAGCAATAACACAACAATCATTAATAAAGTAGATCAAAACATTGACGCTAAAATCAATGCTAATAACACTACAATCATTAACAAAGTTGATAAAAATATTGATGTAAAGATCAATGAAAATAACACTCAAATCAACAATACAATCAACAAAAAAGTTGGCGATGTAAATGTTAAGATTGATGGCGTTAAAGGTGATGTAGCTGGTCTTACTGCACGTGTAGATCGTCATGATCAACGTTTAGATTACTTACAAGGCAACATTGTAGATAACTCTACACGTATTAGTGCTAATGAAGATGCTATCAAAGCATTAAAAGGTCAAGTTGGTACTACAATTAAAAATATCGAAACCACAATTAATAATAAGATTACAGAAAATAATGTAACTATTAATAAAAATATCGATAATAAGATTGAAGCTAACAACACTGTTATCAACCAAAATATTGATAATAAAATCAACAGCAATAATACAACAATCATTAATAAAGTAGATCAAAACATTGATGCTAAAATCAATGCTAATAACACTACAATTCTTAACAAAGTTGATAAAAACATCGATGTAAAAATCAATGAAAATAACAAACAAATTAACAACACAATCAATACTAAGATTGGTGATGTAAATGTTAAGATTGATGGCGTTAAAGGTGACTTGAATGGTCTTAAAGGTGATTTAGATGGCCTTAAAGGTCGTGTAGATCGTCATGACCAACGTTTAGACTACTTACAAGATAATATTGCTGATAACTCCACACGTATCTCTGTAGTTGAAGATGGTGTGAAAGCTAATGCAAAAGATATTAATGTAGTAGGTACAATTGCAATGGAAAACCGTCAATTCATTGGCGATAATAAAGTTGCTATTGCAAACAACACTAAAAATATCAACATCAATGCTAAAGCTATCGATGAGTTAAAAGGTCAAGTAGGTCAATCCTCTACAGTTATCAACGATATTAAGAAACAAATTACTAATATCAATGGTAAAGTAGAAAACAACACTACAAATATTGCTAATAACACAACTAATATTGCTAAAAATACTACAGCAATTAATAAAGTAAACGTTAAAGTTGATGCTAATGCTAAGGCTATTGTAGACAATAGCAAACGTATTGATGCAACTAATGTGAAAGTAGATGCTAATACTACTAACATCGCTAACAATACAACTGCAATTAACAACGTAAACGTTAAAGTTGATGGTGTTAAAGGCGACTTGAATGGTCTTACTAAACGTGTAGAACAAAACGAAAAAGATATCAACGTAGCTGGTACAATTGCAATTGAAAACCGTAAATTCATTGGCGACAACAAAGCTGCTATTGCAAATAACACTACAAATATCAATGTTAATGCAAAAGCTATCGATGAATTAAAAGGTCAAGTAGGTAAATCTTCTACAGTGATCAACGATATTAAAAATCAAATCACTAATATCAATGGTAAAGTAGAAAATAATACTACTAACATTGCTAACAATGCTACAAACATTCAAGCTAATGTAGTGGCAATTGCTGATAATAGCAAACGTATCACTGAAAATGCTACAAACATCGCAAACAACACTACAAATATTGCTAATAACACTACAGCTATTAACAATGTAAATGTAAAAGTTGATGGCGTTAAAGGTGACTTGAATGGTCTTACTAAACGTGTAGAACAAAACGAAAAAGACATCAACGTAGCTGGTACAATTGCAATTGAAAACCGTAAATTCATTGGCGACAATAAAAAAGCTATCGATGAATTAAAAGGTCAAGTTGGTAATACAGTTAAAAATATCGAAACTACTATTAATAACAAAATTACTGAAAACAATGTAGTTATTAATAAAAATATCGATGCTAAGATTGAAGCTAACAATACTGTAATTAATCAAAATATCACAAATGCAATTACTGAAAACAACAAGGAAATTAACAATACAATTAACAATGTAAATGTTAAAGTTGATGGTATTAAAGGTGATATTGATGGCTTGAAAGGTCGCGTAGATCGTCATGATCAACGTTTAGACTACTTACAAGATAATATTGTAGATAACTCCACACGTATTACTGCAGTAGAAGATAGTGTTAGAGTAAACACTACAAATATTGCGAACAATACAACAGCAATCAACAATGTAAATGTTAAAGTTGACGGCATTAAAGGTGACTTGGATGGTCTTACTAAACGTGTTGACCAAAACGAAAAAGACATCAATGTAGCTGGTACAATCGCTATCGAAAACCGTACACTGATTGGCAATAACAAAGCTGCTATCGACAAGAATACAAAAGCTATCGAAGCATTGAACGGTAAAGTTGGTACTACTATTACTAATATCGAATCTACTATTAATAACAAGATTGAAGCTAATAATACTACAATCCTTAATAAAGTAGATCAAAATATTGATGCTAAGATTACTGCTAATAACACTGTAATTAACCAAAACATCGCTAATGCAATCAATGAAAATAACACAACAATCATTAACAAAGTTGATAAAAACATTGATGTGAAAATCAATGAAAACAATAAGCAAATCAACAACACAATCAATACTAAGATTGGTGATGTTAATGTTAAGATTGATGGCGTTAAAGGTGATGTAGCTGGTCTTACTGCACGTGTAGATCGTCATGATCAACGCTTAGATTACTTACAAGGTAACATTGTAGATAACTCTACACGTATTAGCGCTAATGAAGATGCTATCAAAACATTAAAAGGCCAAGTTGGTACAACTGTTACTAATGTTGAAAACACAATCAATGCTAAGATTGAAGCTAACAACACAGTAATTAGAAAAGATATCAATACTGCTATTACTAATAACAACACTGTTATTAATAAAAACATTACAAATGCAATCAACGAAAATAACAAGACAATCATTAACAAAGTAGATCAAAATATTGATGCTAAGATTGCTGAAAACAATACAGTAATTAATAACACAATTAACAACAAAGTTAATGACGTAAATGTTAAAGTTGAAGCTAATGCGAATGCAATTGCTAATAATAGCAAGTCTATTACTGACATCAAAGCAAATGTAGCAAATATTAACAATAAAGTAGAATCTAACACTACAAATATTGCTAATAATACTGCAGCTATTACAAATGTAAGTAAACAAGTTACAAATAATACAACTAACATTGCTAACAATGCTACAGCTATTGCAAACATTAGCAAACAAGTTGCTGGTAACACAGCTAACATAACTGATGTAACTGCTAAAGTAAATGCTAATACTGGTCGTATTGAATCTAATACAACTGCTATTAACAACTTAACTGGTAAAGTTGATGCTAACTCTCAAGCTATCGAATCCTTGAAAGGTCAAGTTGGTAAAGGCAATACTACAATTGTTAATGTAGCTCAAAAAGTAGAAAATATTACTCAAAACATTAATGCTCAAAATAGCAACATCCAAGCTAATACTGTAAACATTCAAAATAATACTTCCAATATTAATAACATTAAAGCTAATGTTGTTAACGTTGAAAAGAATGTAAACAATATTAAAGCTGATGTAACAGTAGTAAAAGCTGATATCACAAACATCAATGCTAAAGTTGATCAAAAAATCAATATTGTGAACAACAATATTACTAACGTTAAAAACGATGTGAAGAATATTGATGCTAAAGTTACAAATATTGATAACAAAGTTACTAATATTAACAATAAAGTAACTAATATTGATACTAAAGTTAATGATATTGACGTAAAAGTTAATAACCAAAATACTGTAATCAACAATATCAAAACTGATGTATCTGGCTTGAAAGATCAAGTTGGCAAAAATACTGAAGCAATTAAGAACTTGCAAAATGTAAGCGCTGATGTAAACAAAGTGAAAGAACAAGTTAATGCTAATACTCAAAAAGCAAATGCTAACGAAGAACGCATTAAAAATGTTCAAAGCCAAGTTTCTGTTAATACTGAAGCAATCAAACATAATACTGAAAACATCAATATTAACAAAGCAGCGATCAAACAAAATGCTGAAGCAATTCAAAATACTAATGTAACTGTACAAAAAGTAATCAACAAAGTTGATGAACATAGCAAAGTTATTAACGACGTATCTAAACAAGTTAATACTAATACAACTAATATTGCTAATATCAATAATGTTGTTAACCAAAATACAACTAATATTACAAATGTAACTAACCAAGTTAATACAAACACAAGCAATATTAGCAAAGTAACTAACCAAGTTAATACAAATACTACAAACATCAACACTCTAAATGCTAAAGTAGATACTAATGTTACAAATATTACTAAAGTAGATAATCGTGTAACTGAAGTAGCTAAACAAGTTAATGAAAATGCACAATTAACTAAAGCTGTTGGTACTCTAGCATTAGAAAATCATGAAAAGGTTAGTGTATTAGGTTTACAAGTAAATAAAAATACTCAAGACATTGCTGATGTAAACACTAAAGTTGATGAAAATGTTACATTAACTAAGAACATTGGTGCTATTGCATTAGAAAACAATGAAAAAGTTAATGTATTGGGCTTGCAAGTAAATAAAAATACTCAAGATATCAGTACATTAGCAGAAGCTGCAAATTACAGCTTGAAAGCTTCCAACATTGCATTACAAGATCATGCAACACTTGTTCAACATGATGCACAAATCGCAGAAAACTCTCGCCGCATTAGCAGCGTAGAACGCGATGTTAAAGTTGTAGGTGCTAATGCAGCAGCATTAGCAGCATTGAAACCTATCGAATACCACGAAGGTCAAAAAGCTCAAATTATGGCAGCTGTTGGTACTTACAAAGGTAAAACATCTACTGCATTGGGTGTAGCACATTATGCAAATCCTGATTTATTAATCCATGCTGGTGCTGCTTATGGTGGTGACCATAGCGTAATGGCAAATGCTGGTGTAACAATCGGTATTGGTAATGCTCCTACAGCTCCTAAAGCATCCCCTGCAACTGTAAAAGTTCTTGAGGATCAAGTGGCTGATTTGCAAGCACAAAACAAAGAAATTCGGGAACTTCTTGATAAAGTGATTGCACAACAACCACAACAAGCTCCAAAAGCAGCTGTAAAAACAACTAAATAATATGCCTCCCAACCGATGGGTTACACTATAATCTATCGTAGGTATAGAAACCGCGTAGCAGAAATGCTACGCGGTTTTCTTTTTGTGTGGATTTGTGGTGATTGTATTCCTATATTTCGTTTAATTAAAGTGTAATAGAGCTTATGGGGATATTGTGGTGGGGATTGGATGCAGATAAAACTAAAATCTGGCACCTGGTGGTGGGCAGTGGTTTTTATGATTCGATTATTATTTAATTTCGAACATATGTATCTAAGAAAAGAGGAGAAAAATAGAGATTATGAAAGAAAAATATAAAAAAGTGGGATAAAAATGGATTTTTTATTGTGATTGGTGGGGAATTGTGGTAGAATTTACCATATAGTGGTGGATAAGGAATAGTAAAGGGCGGTGATACGTATGTTCATGGGAGAATATAATCACACCATTGATACAAAAGGGCGGATGATTATACCCGCGAAAATACGTGAACAACTAGGCGAAGTATGTATTGTTACTAAGGGCCTAGATAACTGCTTAGCTATTTACACCGAAGAAGCGTGGAAGAAAATTTCTGCAGCTTTACAATCACAATCCTCCACTAAAGCTAGCGTACGTGCCTTAAAACGTTTTGTTTTTGGTAGTGCCGCTGAGCTTGAATATGATAAACAAGGTCGTGTCCTCATTCCTGTACCACTACGTGAATATGCGAGCCTTGATAAACAGGCCGTTATTGTCGGTGCTGGGGATCACGTTGAAATTTGGAGCCGCGAAAAATATGATTACTATGATGATCAAGTGGCTGAAAGTATGGAAGAACTTGTTGAAGGTCTAGAAGGGATTATGTTATAGGAGGCTATGATGGATTTTAATCATACCAGCGTACTTTTACGCGAAACGGTGGACTCCGTCGTAACTAATCCAAAAGGCATCTATGTGGACTGTACCCTGGGTGGTGCAGGACATGCCCATGCTGTGGGCGAGATGCTAGACCCAGAAGGCATGATTATAGGGTTGGATCAAGATGAAGATGCGTTGAGCGTAGCTCGACAGCGTTTATCTGATTTAACATGTCAGGTATTAACAATACCGACGAACTTTTCTAACTTAAAAGAAGCCCTCCATAATGAGGGTATCTATGAAGTAGATGGATTTATCTTTGATCTTGGCGTATCTAGCTATCAATTGGATACACCGGAGCGTGGCTTTTCATATATGAATGATGGGCCACTCGATATGCGTATGGATAAGGACGCACCATTAACAGCAGAAGAGGTTGTTAATGAATATGATGCTGACGCATTATTGCAAATTATCCGCGACTATGGGGAAGAGCGATGGGCTAAGCGCATTGTTGAATTCATCATTAGTGCACGTCAAGAAAAACGAATTACCACTACTGGTGAGTTAGTTAGAATTATTAAGCAAGCAATACCTGCGAAGGCGCGTCAAGATGGACCGCATCCGGCAAAACGGACGTTCCAAGCCATTCGCATTGAAGTAAATAGAGAATTAGCTATCTTGCATGATAGTTTTGTAGATGCTGTATCCATGTTGAAACCAAAGGGGAAAATTGGGGTTATCACATTCCACTCCTTGGAAGATCGAATTACAAAACAAACTTTCAAAGAGTTGAGTACAGCATGTATATGTCCTCCAGAATTGCCAATGTGCGTATGTAACCACAAGGCGGTTGTGAAGGCGAAGAATAAGGCTATAGAGCCGAGTGCAGGGGAGATTGAGGTTAATCCGAGGGCTAGAAGCGCAAAGTTACGCGTAGCCGTCAAGTTGTAGAATTGGAAGGGGTTAGTGTTTATGTTAGCGAGAAAGGCTGTTGTGGGCCAAGTTAAAAGCGATGTGTTGGTCGCTTCACAAGGGAGAAAACGTAGTGCAAATGTGGCTCTAGATTTGAGCCCTATGATGTGGCAGGTTGTATATGGTATTGCTGCATTGGTTGCATTTTTGCTTATCATGATGGTTATGAATGCGTACAGCACAAAATTAGGCTATGAAGTAGTTAAAACACAGCAAGCTGTAGTACAATTAACAAAGGATAATGATGCGTTGGATGTTGAAGTGGCTTCTTTGAAGTCTCCTGTTCGTATTCAACAAATCGCAGAACAACAACTAGGGATGGTTTTGCCTGATTCTTTTGTTTATAGTACAAAAAGCGCTGTTACTGAACGTACTGTACAAGAGAAACAGCAAATTATAGACTAGCAGGCAAAGCAGCTCGTATTGGGCTGCTTTCCTTTGCGTGTAAAGGAGATTGTATATGAAACAATTACAAGATATAGTAAAAACTTTGCAAACACCGCATGTAGAAGGTAATACAGCTGTTGAGGTATTGGATATTACGGCTGATTCTCGTGCAGTAAAAGCAGGTAGCTTATTTATTGCGTTAGATGGTGCCACTGTAGATGGTCATAATTATGTAGATAAAGCCGTTGAAGCTGGTGCTGTAGCAGTACTTGTATCTAAACCAGTAGAGGTAAGTGGTGATGTTTGTGTTATCACTGTAGAGGATACTCGAAAAGCTATGATGGCTTGTGTACCATATTTCTTTGATTATCCAGCAAATTCCATGCGTATGATCGGTGTTACTGGTACTAATGGTAAAACAACTACAACTCATATGATTCGTCATATTTTGAAGGGCCAAGGCCATAAAGTAGGCGTTATTGGTACCGTTCATATTATGATTGGTGATACATCCTATCCAATTCACAATACAACACCGGATGTAGTAGATTTACAACATATTCTTCATCAAATGGTAGAAGAAGGTGTTACCCATTGTGTCATGGAAGTATCTTCCCATGCATTAGCATTAGGTCGAGTTTCTGGTGTTGAATATGATACAGCAGTATTCACGAACTTAACACAAGATCATTTGGACTTTCATAAGACCTTTGAAAATTATTTGGCAGCTAAGTGTAAATTATTTGAACAAGTTAGCGCGACGAACCAAACTAAATCTGGTAAAGGGGCTATCATCAATATCGATGACGAATATGGTCATCGTGTAATTGAAAAAACAACGGCGCCTATCATTACATACAGTATTGATGGTAAAGGAACATTGAATGCTCATGATGTTGAAATGACTCCTAAATCTAGTCGTTATACTGTATCCTATGATGGCAATGACTATACAGTAGCTATGAATACAACTGGTTTGTTTAATGTATATAATACATTGGCCGCTATTGGCGCTTGTCTATTAGAAGGTATCTCTATGGAAGATATCGATAAGGCGTTGAAAACATTTAGCGCTGTGCCTGGCCGTTTTGAGCTTATTGAAGAAGGTCAACCATTTGCAGTTGTTGTAGACTATGCACATACACCAGATGGGTTAGAAAATATTTTGCAAACTGCAAAGGCTATTCAAGAAAATCGCATTATTGTAGTCTTTGGTTGTGGTGGTGACCGGGATGCTACAAAACGTCCTATAATGGGCCGTATTGCTGCACAATATGGCGATGTAGTATATGTTACATCTGACAATCCTCGCACAGAAGATCCTGTGCAAATTGTGAAAGATGTAGAGGTGGGCGTTAAAGAAGGCCTTCGTGAAGGCTCTCACTATGAAGTTATCGTTGATCGTCGGGAAGCGATTCAACATGCAATACAAAATGCAAAACCTGGGGATATTGTACTAATTGCAGGTAAGGGGCATGAGGATTACCAAATCTTAAAGGATAAAACGATTCATTTTGATGATCGTGAAGAGGCGCGAGCAGCCCTCAAGGAGATCTAATATGGCAGAATTTACATTGTCTCAAGTGGTAGAAGCCACACAAGGGACGAGTGCACATACCGACAATATTAAGTTTTTAGATGTATCTACTGATACAAGAACGATTGAATCAGGCTTTTTATTTGTAGCCTTAAAAGGCGATACCTTTGATGGTCATGATTTTATTAATACAGCTATCGAAAAGGGCGCTACTGGTGCAATCGTAGAAAAAGGCCGTGCAGTGGACGGCATCGTATGCATTGAAGTCGATAATACATTGGTAGCGTATCAAAATTTAGCACGTTACCATCGTCGTCGATTTGATATTCCTGTAGTCGCTATTACTGGTTCTTCTGGTAAGACTACAACAAAGGAAATGGTAGCTGCTGTACTCGGCACCGAATTTAATGTTTTGAAAACTGAGAAAAACTTTAACAATGAAATTGGTTTGCCAAAAACATTGTTGCGTTTAACTGCAGAACATCAAGCTTGTGTTGTTGAAATGGGCATGCGTGGCCTTGGTCAAATCGAGGAGCTTGCGTTGATTGCAGAACCAACTATGGGTATTATTACCAATGTTGGTACTAGCCATATTGAGCTATTAGGCTCTCGTGAAGCCATCGCACAAGCTAAAGGTGAGTTAATTCGTTGCTTGCCTGAAAATAGTGTGGCTATTCTCAATGAAGATGATCCATATGTTAAAGCTATGGATAGTCTTGCCAAAGGTAAAACGATTACCTATGGTATCGAACGTAATGCCACATGTATTGGCAGTCATTTGCGTTATAAAAAAGATGGTATTAAATTTACATGCAAATGTTATGACGAAGTATTTGATATCTTCTTGCCTATGATTGGTGAACACAATGTATATGACGCATTGGCAGCAATTGTAGCTGGTCGTGTGCTAGGCATTAAGTCCAATACGATTCGCAAGGGCTTAAGTGAATTTACAGGCACTCCTATGCGCCAAGAAATCGTACCATTTGAAGATATTGTTATCTTAAATGACGCGTATAATGCAAATCCTTCTTCTATGGCTGAAGCGATAAAAGCTTTGGGGCAGCTAGAAGGTAAACGTAAAATTGCTATGCTTGGGGATATGCTTGAACTTGGTGATTATACTGAACAAGCGCATCGTGAAATTGGTCAATTGCTAGCTGAAGAAGGTTATAGTGTTGTCTTCACATTTGGTGATGCCGCTGCCTTTATAGCTAAAGAAGCTAAAAAAGCAGGCTTAACTACATTCCGTTGTAATAGCCATTTGGAAATGGCCAATGCATACAGTGATATTCGCGAAAAAGGGGATGTTATCCTAGTCAAAGGCTCCCGTGGTTTGCGGATGGAACGAGTTGTTGAAGAATTGAAAGATCGTGAATAAAAGGTTACGGCTAGTTATATCTAGCCGTCATCTGTTTATTAATGAGTAGAGGATTCGTATGATATATCACATTCTATTAGCCTTCGTAGTAACCTTTATTATTACGGTAGTGCTAGGTAAATTTGCTATTCCTATGTTGCGTTCTTTGCACGCACAACAAAGTATTCGTGAAGAAGGTCCAGAAAGTCATCAAGCGAAAGCTGGTACACCAACAATGGGTGGCGCTTTCATGATGGTAGCCCTCGTCATTGGGGTTGCTTTATTTGCACCGTGGAATGTGGGTACTGGTATGTTATTATTCCTAACATTAGGACATTGTTTATTGGGCTTCTTTGATGATTTTGTAAAAGCTGTAAAAAAACGTAATCTTGGTTTGACAGCAAAGCAAAAATTACTAGGTCAATTTATTTTGGCTGCCATATTCTGTTACTGTATTACTGAAATTATGGTTATTCCTACCACATTGTGGATTCCTGTAGCAGATATTCACCTTCAATTAGGTTGGGCTTATTATGTATTGGCATTTTTAATTATCGTAGGTGCTACGAATGCCGTAAATCTTACAGATGGTCTTGATGGTTTAGCTAGTGGTACATCTGCTGTAGCTGCCATTGCCTTTTCCGTTATCGGCCTTATGGCTGCATCCACAACAAATTCTATTGGCGCTGAAAGCGTTGCTTACTATGGTGCCATTGTAGCCGCTGTATGCCTTGGTTTCTTGGTATACAATGTAAACCCTGCAAAAGTATTTATGGGGGATACAGGTTCTTTAGCATTAGGTGGCGCTTTTGCAGCGATGGCGATTCTTACAAAAACAGAGTTGTTACTCGTTGTAATTGGCGGTATTTTTGTTATGGAAGCGTTATCCGTTATTATTCAAGTTATTTCCTTTAAAACTCGTGGTGTACGAGTGTTTAAAATGAGCCCTATTCACCATCATTTTGAGTTGTCTGGTTGGGCTGAACAAACTGTTGTTAATCGCTTCTGGTTTGGTGGTGCTGTATTAGCTGTTATTGGTGTCATTTTAGCGACTATAACTTTGTAAGATAATACTTAACGGAAGCCGCAAATAATGGTATGCTTATAAGATAGGAATACATTATTTTTGTTGATAATTTAGGTGATATAGATGGAATACGGAGATAAACATATACTTGTTCTTGGCGCTGGTGCCAGCGGTATAGGCGCATCTTGGGTATTAGCTCAAGTTGGGGCCCATGTAGTGTTAAATGATTATAAGCCTGTTACACTGCCTGCAGATGAGGAAAAAAGACTAGTATCAGCAGGTGTGGAGATTATTACAGGTCTACAAGACGAATCCTTGCTTGATGGCGTGGATCGTATTGTTATTTCTCCAGGTATTTCTTTAGATATTCCCATTGTAAAAGCTGCTCAAGCGCGTGGTATTGATGTAGTTAGTGAAGTTGAAGTAGCTTATGAATTATCTAAATCTCCAATTGTAGCCGTTACTGGTACAAATGGTAAGACTACTACTACTACATTATTAACTAAGGTATTGGAAGGATCTGGAAAACCAGTTCGCGTTGGTGGTAACATTGGAGATTCCCTCAGTGAAGTTGCCTATTCCATGCCAGCAGATGGTTTTTTGGTAGCTGAACTATCTAGCTATCAATTAGAGACAATTAAGCATTTTAGACCGATTGGTGCTATTATGCTCAATATTACACCAGATCATTTAGCTCGTCACAAGACGATGGAAAATTATATTGCTGCAAAGGAACGAATCTTTGAAAATCAATTAAGTACAGATTTTATGGTGCTTAATATTGATGATCCAATTGTGGCAGATATGGAACATCGTGTGCCTAGCTATATCCTTAAAATTAGTCAACATCAAGTGGTACCAAATGGTGCTTACTATGATAAAGGGCAATGTTATGTAACAAAGGATGGTAAGGCAACGCCTGTTATTGGAAGCGATGATATCCATATTCCAGGTAGTCATAATATTGAAAATATTTTAACTGTTGTCGCTTTAACCTATGCGTTAGGTGTGCCCGTAGAAACTATCCATCGCATTATTAGCGAGTTCCATGGTGTTGAACATCGATTAGAACGAGTTAAAACGATTGATGGCGTTACATTCTATAATGACTCTAAAGCTACTAATGTTGACTCTGTTGTAAAAGCATTAGAATCCTTTGATCAATCAGTTATTTTATTAGCTGGTGGTCATGATAAAATGACTCCATTAGAAGATTTTATGCAGCTTGTTAAAGATCATACAAAAGCTGTCATCTTTATGGGTGAAGCGGCGGACCGATTTGAAGCTGCTGCAAAAGAGGCTGGTGTTCAGCCTATTTACAGAGCTTCATCTATGAAAGATGCTGTTGAACAAGGTTATAAATTGGCTAACCAAGGTGATATTGTATTATTATCACCAGCATGTTCAAGCTTTGATTGGTACAGCTGTTTTGAAGAACGTGGCGATGATTTTAAAAATTGTGTTCATATGTTGCAAGAAGGGGGACACCATTAATGAAACGTATCATTATTTCAGGTGGTGGCACCGGTGGACATATATATCCAGCAATAACTATATATAAGGAAATTATGAAGCAGAACCCTGATGCACAGGTTTTATATGTAGGAACTGAAAAGGGCTTAGAGGCAACCTTAGTGCCTAAAGAAGGAATTGAGTTTACTACATTACCCGTACAAGGTTTGCAACGTAAATTATCTTTTGGTACGTTGGTGACGTTAGGTAAGACTGCTTTCTCTCTTGTGAAAGCCAATACAATCATTTCTAACTTTAAGCCGGATGTAGTTATTGGTACTGGTGGTTATGTCTGTGGTCCTATTCTCATGGCTGCAGCATTGCGCAACATTCCAACGTTGATACAGGAACAAAATGTCATTGCAGGTATTACAAATAAAATTCTAAGCCGTTTTGTTGATGTAGTAGCCGTGGGCTACAAGGATGCAGAAGCATCTTTTTCAAAGGCGAAACGCGTAGTGTATACTGGTAACCCAGTACGTCCTGATGTATTAGTCGATACTAGGGCTGATGGACGTAATTATTTTAATTTAAGTGATGACACGTTTACAGTTCTTATAGCAGGTGGTTCTCGGGGGGCGCGAACTATCAATAATGCTATGATTGATGTACATAAGCATTTCCAAGGAACAAAAGGAATCAAATTAATCCATATTACAGGGGACGGAGAATACAAATCTGTGTTATCTCAGCTTGGTATTACCGATGGTGATGGTTTAGGTGATTCTTCAGTGATTCTGCCATATCTACATGATATGCCAAAAGCTTTGGCAGCAGCTGATTTAGCAGTCTTTAGATCTGGTGCTATCGGTCTTGCTGAGCTGGCGGTTCGAGGTATTCCATCTGTGTTGGTACCATATCCATATGCAGCGGAAGATCATCAAACATATAATGCCCGTATCTTTGTCCAAGAAGGGGCTGCTCATATGATCGTTGATCAAATGTTAAGTGCTCATGATTTGATAGGGGAAATTGAAATGTTTATGGCCAATCGTGATTTATTGTCACAAATGGGAGAACGAGCATTGCAATTAGGGAAACCAAATGCGGCTCATGATATTGCAAAATTAGCATTATCTATTGCAAAGTAACAAGGAGAGGTTTTATGTTAGACGGTATTCATAAGATTCACCTTATTGGTATAGGTGGGTCTGGCATGCGTGCTATAGCGAATATATTAATTCAAAAAGGTTATGATGTATCTGGTTCAGATGTAACTGAATCTGCAGTTATTGAAAAGTTCAGAAATATGGGCGCTACCGTTCATATTGGTCATAATAAAGAGTATGTAAATGGCGTTGATGCTGTAGTTCGTTCTACAGCTATTCGTGAAGATAATCCTGAAATTGTAGCGGCAAAAGAAGAAGGTATTACAATTTTGCACCGTTCCGATATTGTAAAAGCTGTGTTAGACGTAACAGATGGCATTGCAGTAGCCGGCGCACACGGTAAAACTTCTACTACTTCAATGATTGGTCAAATTTTAGTAGAAGCAGATGCTGATCCAACAGTTATTATTGGTGGTGAAGTAGATTATTTAAAAGGTAGTAGTTGCCTTGGCAAAGGCCATTTTTCTGTAGTAGAAGCAGATGAAAGTGATGGGTCTTTCTTGAAACTACGTCCACACACCATTGTTATTACTAATATTGAAGATGATCATATGGATCATTACAAAACAATGGATAATTTGCTAAATGCATTCTGTGAGTTTGTTGAAACTTTACCAGAATCTGGCAAAGCAATCGTATGTGGTGATAATGAAAATATTCGCTACGTTATGAGTCGTGTAAATCGTAACTTCATTACATATGGCTTAAGCGATAATAATGACTATGTAGCTAAAAATATTCATTATGTAGATTCTACATTGGTTTATGATGTATATCATAAGGGTGTAAATATTGAGCGTATTCGCTTGCGTGTTCCTGGTGAACATAATGTATTGAACTCCTTGGCTGCCTTTATTGTGGCTCATGATTGCTGCGGTGTGGAAACACGTATCATTACTAAGGGCTTAGGTAAATTTATCGGTGCAAAACGCCGTTTTGAAACGAAAGGTCATGTAGCCGGTGTATGGGTTGTTGATGACTATGCTCATCATCCTACAGAGATTAAAGCTACGTTGAAAGCTGCAAAAGAGTTAGAAAAACATCGTGTTATCTGTGTATTCCAACCACATCGCTTTACTCGCACTAGCCTGCTAAAGGATGAATTTGCCACTGCTTTCACAAGCGCTGATGAAGTATATATGACAGATATCTATAGCTCTGGTGAAGATCCAATCCCTGGTATTGATGGCAATACAATTCCAAATGCCATTAAAGCGGCCACAGGTCAAGATGTACATTATGTACAGTCTGTTGATGATTTGCCTGAAGTATTATCAAAAGTAGTAAGACCTAATGACTTGGTTATCACCATGGGTGCAGGTTCTATTAATCAATATGGACCAAAATTATTAGCTATATTGGAGGAAGGCTTACAATGAAAGATAAAAAAATAATCGTATTGATGGGTGGTCCTTCCAAAGAGGCGGAAGTATCTCGCCGCACTGGTGCTGCTATTGCGGAAGCACTTGAAAGCAAAGGTTATAGTGCCCAAACATTAGAACTTAATCCACGTACTGTTTTAAAAGATATTGAAGCCCTCGGTGGTGAAGTAGTATTTAATGCCATTCACGGCCGTTATGGTGAAGACGGTGCATTACAAGGCTTATTAGAAATGGCTGAAATTCCATACACTGGGTCCGGTATCATGGCTCATGCAGTAGGGATGAATAAAAAAGTTAGTAAAGATGTGTTTAAAGGTGCCAATATTCCTACGGCGGCTTCCGAGTCCTTCAATGGTAATCTTGAATCTGCAGAGACTATTATTGAACATATCCGCAAAGATTTTACAATTCCAGTAGTTGTAAAATCTGCCACTCAAGGTTCTAGTATTGGGGTTACTATCGTCCGCGATGAAGCTCAGTTGGCAGAGGCTGTAACGGAAGCTCTTAAATATGACCCTATTCTCGTGGTAGAACAATTCCTTGATGGTCGTGAATTTACAGTATCTGTTTTAGATGGTAAAGCATTGTCTGTTATTGAAATTCGTCCACATTCTGGTGAATATGACTACAAGAGTAAGTATACTGTAGGTGCTACAGAGTATTTAGTGCCAGCACCTATTAGTGAAGAAATGACTGCTGAAATGCAACGCATTGGGGAACTTGTGTATCGCGAAGTACAAGGCAGTGGGGTCATTCGTGTTGATGTTATGACAGATCATGCCGATAAGATGTATGTTCTTGAATATAACACTGTGCCTGGTATGACAGCAACGTCTTTAGTACCAAAAGCAGCTAAAGAAATGGGAATCGACTTCCCAACATTATGTGAAAAAATTCTATTAACAGCTAGTATAGGGAAATTTTAAGGGCTAATAGAAGATAAGGAGTTAACTATGGATGATAAGCAAAACCATCCATCCAACTCTGGGGAGATGCAGTCTTCTACACCTGTTCGTGATGAACGGGCTGTATTTAGAAAACGAGTGTTAAAAATCGGTGGTGCAGTTACTCTCGTGTTGGTGGGGTTGTTTACACTACCTATTCCTTTTGGATCCTTAAAAGTTACTGGATCGGATAAGGTAACTGTACAAGATGTAATGGTAGCAGGTGATATACATGAACCTGTTAATATATTGCAAATTAGTACAGAAAAATTAAAAACTAGATTGTCGAAAGACTTACGTGTTGAAGAGGCCCAAATTAGCTATCAGTTGCCACTTACAATGGTGGTAAATGTGGTGGAACGCAAGGCTGTTGCAGTTGTACCAGCTCAATTTGGATACTTGACCCTTGATGGTAAAGGTCAAGTGATTGCATCTGAGCCTGCTATTCAAGATACATCGGTGCCTATGATTTCTGGTGTGAAAGCTGGAAACATACTCTTAGGAGATACGGTAGTAGATAAGCCGATATTGGCTGCTCTTGAATACTTGAACTCACTTGATGAGGAGACATTCAAGAATATTGCAGAGGTTAATATCGGAGATCCTGATGCAATAATGGCATATACTGTTTCAGGTGTACAGATTCGACTGGGAGATGGCAAAGACTTAGCCAAAAAAGCAGAGCTAACTCAGTCGATGTTACAAGATATTAAAAAGACTCATGGTAATGTACAGTATATCGATGTAAATGTTTCGTCACCGTACATTAAAACCGATGTGATGCCAGAAGGCAAAAAACATCAAAATGGAGCACCGACTACAGAAAATTCATCTACTAAGAAAGATGAGACAAAAACAAGATAAATTAGGTCATGTTGAATATAAAAGGTAGATGATTGTCGTGAGACACGAACGGTGGGCAATTGCCATAGTCAGCTGTATATTAGGGTTTATGGTTGTAACCCAATATAAGATGACTCAAGATAATATAGAAGAAAATATTCGCTTACAACGGGCTGGTGATTTAGCAGTACAATTGCGAGAGGCCCAGAGTGAACGGGATGCTTTATTAAAGCAAATTGAATCACTAAAAAAATCTGGTGCTAATGGTGACGGTAAAGCTGATGAACAGCTTATGATGAAAGCGGCTTTAACAAATGTTAAAGGTCCAGGTGTTAGCGTGTTGATTGAAGATAGCTTAAAGCCTGTTCAAAGTGGTGAAAATCCCAATTTGTATGTAATTCATGATGAAGATATTCTTAGGATTGTCAATGAATTACGTGCTGGTGGGGCTGAAGCGATAGCTATTAATGATCAACGCCTTATAGGAACGTCTGAAATACGATGTTCAGGACCAACTATTACTGTAAATGGTAAGGTCTTTGGTGCTCCTTTTACGGTAAAAGCTATTGGAGATCCAAAGACATTAAATTCGGCGCTAACTATGCGTGGTGGTGTAGTAGATTCGCTTAAACATTGGGGTATAAAGGTAACTATAAAGCAAGAAGAGGATGTAGCGATTCCTGCTTTCACAGGTACCTTTAGAGAGGAACATATGAAGCCTAATGAGTTAGGAGGTAAAGAATGAACATCTATATCTTTGCCATTATTGGCCTAATCATAGGGGCTACCTTAGGATGGGTAGCACCGCTTCATATCCCTATTAGTTACTCGAACTATACATCCGTAGCTGTTCTAGCGGCATTAGATGCCGTATTCGGCGGCAGTCGAGCGGCACTAGAAAGAACCTTTGATCTTAGCAATTTTGTAATTGGGTTCTTTTCAAATATGGTGTTAGCTGTTATTCTTGTATATGTTGGTGATTTAATAGGCATTAATCTATACTATGTGGCCCTCATTGGGTTTGGGTTACGTGTGTTTATTAATGTAGGCGCTATACGCAAGATAATTATGACTAAGCGGTTCTAATAAATCACATTCTATATAGTGGAAAGTTTTTAAATTTTAGTGTAAAATAAATGTAATTGTTATAAGATAGTCAGTATATAAATCGATACATTGGGAAGTATATTGATACAATAGATAACGATAAGAGGAGGAAGTTCAATGTCTGATTTTGCAAATATTAAAGTTATCGGTGTTGGTGGCGGCGGTAATAACGCTGTTAATCGTATGGTTGATAACCAAATTAAAGGTGTTCAATTTTTAGCTGTTAATACAGAAAACCAAGTGCTTGAATTGTCTAAAGCGGATGTAACAATTCAAATCGGTGAAAAAGTTACTAAAGGTCTTGGCGCAGGTGCTAACCCACAAATCGGTGAAGAAGCAGCTCAAGAAAGCCGTGAAGAAATCACTAAAGCCCTTGAAGGTGCTGATATGGTATTCGTAACTGCTGGTATGGGCGGTGGTACTGGTACTGGTGCTGCGCCTATCGTAGCTGAATGTGCTAAAGAAGTTGGTGCATTAACAGTAGGCGTTGTAACTAAACCTTTCGCATTTGAAGGCAAACGTCGTCGTGCTGCAGCAGAAAAAGGCATTGAGTTCTTGACTCAAAAAGTTGATACAATCATCGTTATTCCTAATGATAAATTATTACAAGTAGTAGATAAAAAATGCTCCGTATCTGATGCTTTTAGTAAAGCTGATGAAGTTCTTCGTCAAGGTATCAAAGGTATTTCTGATTTGATTCAAATTCCTGGTTTAATCAACCTTGACTTTGCAGACGTTAAAACTATCATGACTAATCAAGGCGAAGCATTGATGGGGATTGGTGAAGGTACAGGTGAAAACCGTGCTGCAGACGCTGCTAAAATGGCTATCAATAGCCCATTGTTGGAAACTGCTATTGATGGTGCTAAAGGCATCTTGCTTAACATTTCTGGTAGCTCCGATTTGGGTATTTTTGAAGTGAATGAAGCAGCTCAAATTATTTCTGATGCAGCAGATCCTGATGCAAATATCATCTTCGGTTCTGTTATTGATGAAAGCTTAGGCGATAAAGTTCAAGTTACGGTTGTAGCAACTGGTTTTGGCAATAACGCTAAAAGCGTACCAGAATTCGGTAAAACAACTACAACATCTCGTCCAGCATCCACTACAACAACAAACAGCGGTATCCCTGATATCCCTGTATTCATGAAACGCTAATTTATAGAGTGTATAATCAAAACATTCGTAAATAAGTAACTTAGTAAGACATATCTTGAGATATGTGTATAGGAGGTACAAATGAAGAAATTAGTATTATTAACTCTAGCAGCTACAGTTGTGGCAGGTAGCGCATTCGCAGCAGCACCTGTAACAAAAATTAGCGATGGTTCCACTAAAGTACAAGCTGATTATGCATTTAAACAACATGTATCTAAAGGTGGCGGCAATAGCAACGATGGTTTCGGTGTTTCTTTGCAACACGACCTTTCCGATAAAACAGCTGTACAATATTCCTATGATAAATTGAATGCAAAAAATGGCGACATTAAAGATCATCAATTAGCATTGGTTTATAAAGTGCATCCAAATGTAAACGTATATGGTGCTGGTACTGCAATTCGTACAAATGATACTGAATTAGGTTTCCAAGCAGGTGTTATTGGTCATGTACCATTGACAGAAAAAGTTAACGGCTTTGCTAAAGCTGGTTGGGGTAATGATATTAAGCAAACTTACCAAGTAGGTGCTCAATATGAAGTTCGCCCTGATGTAGACTTGAACGTATACTATGGCTATGATAAATATAGCGTAAACAACAACGATAAAACTGCAAAAGGTTTACACGCTGGTGTAGGCTACTCCTTCTAAGGATAACTAAAGACCACTCTAATGAGTGGTCTTTTTTTGTACGTTTATAAAAATAGATATCTGTAGGGATGTTATTTATAAATTTATTTTGTATAGGATATTGTATATATCCTATATACCTTAATTTTATTATAAATCAGCTTGCAATTAGTACTATTTCTTATGTATACAATATATTTTCTAAATACTCATTGTATAATTAAATAAGTTTAGGTATGATAAATATGTAATAATTCATTTTAGATAGGATGGTGTAAGTTATGACAAGTGTTGCTGCAAAGCATGCAAAAGGGAAAAAACTTAAAGATGTAATCTTTGTAACTGCTGGCCAAGCCCAAGCTGATGCTAAAGAAAATGGTCGTGAGAACGTTGTTAACGGTACATTAGGTGCGATTCATGATGAAGATGGTAAATTAGTATTCCTTAAAACCGTTAAAGATGAATATTTAAGTCTTCCTGACTCTGAACATATTGGCTATGCACCGATCGCAGGTGTACCTGAGTTCCTTGCTGCTGCAGAGAAAGAATGCTTTGGACAATCTCGTCCAGAAGGTCATATCCGTAGTATCGCTACTGCAGGTGGTACTGGCGGTATTCATCACTTAGTTCATAACTACACAGAACCTGGTGATGAAGTGTTGACTGCTGATTGGTACTGGGGTGCCTATCGAGTAATTTGCAGTGATGTAGGTCGTACACTTGTTACGTATTCTTTATTTGATGAACATAATAACTTTAACCATGAAGCGTTCCAAAATCGTGTAAATGAATTAGCTGCTAAACAAACAAATGTGGTAATTTTGTTTAATACACCTGGTAATAACCCAACAGGCTACTCAATTGAGGATAAAGACTGGGAATCCATTCTTAACTTCTTAAAAGAACTCGTTGCTATTGGTCGCAATAATGTGATCATCGGCATTGATGTGGCTTACCTTGATTACTCTGGTGAAAAAGAAGAGGTTCGTTCATTCTTTAGTAAATTTAGTCATTTGCCAAAAGAGATTCTTACATGTGTTTGCTATAGCTTGTCTAAAGGCTTTACTATGTATGGTCAACGTGTAGGGGCTTTGATTGGTATTTCTGATGACGAAGAAATTGCTGATGAATTCTTAGAAATCAACAAATCTACTAGCCGTGCTACATGGTCTAATATTTGCCGTCCAGCAATGCGTACAATGGCTAATATTGTGGCTGATCCAGCTAAGTTTAAAGAATATGAAGCTGAACGCAATAGCTACTATCAATTGATTCGTGATCGTGCAGATATCTTCAAACAAGAGGCTGCACAAGTTGGCCTTCCAATGTTACCATACCGTGGTGGTTTCTTCATTACAATTCCTACAGATTCTGCTAATGCTATCTGTGAAGAATTGAAGAAAGAGCATATTTATGTTATTGCTCTAGCTAACGGTATTCGCGTTGCAGCATGTGGCATTCCTAAATTCCAAATGACAGGCCTTGCTGAAAAAATTTATAATGCTATGAAACGTCTTGGCAAATTATAATGCATAAGTTTTACTAATATTAAAGTCCGCTTGATAAGTATATCAAGCGGACTTTTTTGTAATTATTAGAAAAGCGTACGCATATTTTATGTATCATTTATGCGTACGCTTTATTTTATATATCTTTATATATTAATGAATATCTTTATGTTCTTTAATATCTTGGTCAGCTTCTTTAGCTAAATTTTCTAAAGCTTGTTTAGGAGCTGTTCGTTCACCGGTTTCTGGATCTACAAATTCAACGCGATCTAAAGTATCTGTGATTTGACCTCGAATGAATGATAAGTAGATTTCATAGAGTTCTTTTTTTTCTGCTAATTCCTCTGGTGTTAGTTGTTGTCCAGATTTTTTCTTTGCTGCTAGTTCATTTATGCGCTTTAATGTATCGTTTATATTACTCATATTGACCTCCTGTATTCAATATTAGAATAACATGATTTATTATAACATAGAACTAAATGAATACGTATGGTAAGATATAAGTTGTACGCGTCTGTACTTTCACAAGTGAGAAAGGAGAGCTGTATGCGTGTAACAAAAGCGATAAAGGCAGAGCAATTAAAATTATTGCAAGAACATTATTTTGATGCAAAACCTGCCCTTGAGTATACAAATGAATTTGAATTATTAGTAGCCGTTGTTTTATCTGCACAATGTACGGATGAAAGGGTTAATATCGTCACTAAACGATTGTTTCCTGAATTAAATCATCCTGCTAAAATGCTTGAAATAGGGGTTACAAAACTAGAAACTCTTATTAAAGATTGCGGTCTTTATAAGTCTAAAGCAAAAAACTTAATTGCTACCTGCCAAATTTTGGTAGAACAATATCATGGTGAGGTACCGCGTGAATTTGATCAACTGGTAGAATTACCTGGTGTTGGTCGTAAAACGGCTAACGTGGTTGTGTCTGTATTGTTTGGCACGCCTGCAATTGCAGTAGATACCCATGTATTCCGCGTAGCTAATCGATTAAAATTGGGCATTGCTAAAACGCCAGAAGAGATGGAGAAAAAGTTGCAAAAGGCCATCCCTAAAGAGGATTGGGCGGCTGCTCATCATTGGTTGATTTATCATGGCCGTAAATTATGTAAGGCTCGTAAGCCATTATGTGAAGAATGTTTTTTAAATCATGTATGTCCTTCAGCTGGAAAGGTTTAATATGAAAGTAAATAACGAAGAATTTATTGCCCTTTGTGCGACTCATGGCATTGAGGGAATTGATATAGTAAATGAGTTAATGCGTTTTAAAGTACTAGATCAATTGATTTCTAGTAATGCTAGCTCCCGTGAGTGGGGGGTAACGGCAGATGATTTATATGCGTTAGCAGAAAAATCCACAGTCGAGTCTTTTGGTCCCGTTCCATATGATTTGAATACATTTCAAGCTCTATATGGTCCATCCTTTAGAGTGGAATTATTTGACTTCATTAGTGATACAGGTATTTTAGAGGGCCTCGATGTAGGCACAATTTGGGAAACTCCTGTCCGTGAAAGTATCGAAGCTCATAGTAAAACAGGGGAACTTGTTCTATATGCGTATGTAGAAGAATATGCAGGCATGATTGAAGAGATTCTTCAATCTTATGAAGATGAAAAAGTTGTTCTTTATACGGCGTCTCCTGTGTGCTATAGTATTTTGACACGTTTATATCCAATGGCTCAAATAATTAACCAATGGCCTCATCGTAGCTATTTTGACCATATCTTTACAGGTACGGTTGGTATGTTCCAATCTTCTGAAGATATTGTGGAAGAAGTGGCTAATGGACTACATAATCTTGTTCCAGAAGGAACTGCACAATTATTCTTGCCTGCTACAATGGCACAAAACCAATTGGGCTTAAATAATATGGCGTTGCAATTCTTCTTGAATCAAAAGCGTGTGGAAGTCATTCGTGAATGGACTCCATTAGGGGCTTACGAAATTGTATATGGTAAGTACGATGTTAAAAAGATGCGTGTTGGCTTGCGTGAACGCGTAGGGGAGGAATGGAAAACGATTAATTATATTCCATTGCCTCATGGTGTATTTGCTCAATTACCGGTATTCACAGTATTAAATTATGGCTTGTCTTTACGGTCTATTTTGTTGCCAGGTGGTCAAACTGATGTAGCCTTAGGTCAAGATGGTATTTACTGTATCGACAGCCGTGTTTCAGAATTAGGCCGTAATGCGCTTATTGAAAGTGGTGCATATTTCCTTACATTTAAACGCTATGCAGATCATGTAGATGTAGATATTACTACAGAGGCACCAGCAGAGGATATTTACTGGATGTTCCCAGATGCTGAATTGGCATATATGTGGTATGCATACTTCTGTAGCACTACTGGACAAACATTGATTCAAGAAATTTCCATGCTTGTTCAAACAGATGAGTCATTCGGCTATATGCTTAGCAGCGTGCGTCGCCGCGTATTAGATGTTAATAATGAAGCTCAATTAATTTCATCTGTACAGGCTGCTGATGAAGCCTATATCAAGGCTGTTACAGAAGCAGCTACAAATTGGAAATCTACGGTAGATGAATTAGGTGCTCAAGTAATGCCTCCTACTACATCTATTGATATTGAAGACTATAGCGATTATAAAAACTAATTGTAAAAGTCTGATATTTAGTTTAAAATATATCGTATCCTAAAAAATATGAACTACTAAATATAGTAGGTATGAACCATACTACACAGATGTGTAAGAAAGGAGGACTGACTCATGGCAGTTATTAATTTTGAAATCTTCAAAGTTATCGGTACTTTATCTGAAGATAAAGACGGTTGGAAAAAACAATTAACATGTACTAGCTGGGGCAAATATAATCCTAAGTTTGACCTTCGCGCTTGGGATAGTGAATATACAAGCATGAAGAAAGGTATTACCCTTTCTTTAGAGGAGCTCATCGCATTGCGTGATATCCTTAATGAAAGTGACTTAGAGACCATTCTAGCTGAGTCTATTGAAGAAAAACAAGCATCCAAGGAATAGTATTGACAACTTGCATTTGTACAAGTGTCATGCTATAATCTATAAGAATAATATTGATTGTCGGAAAGAGGTGTATAGAATGAAACAAGGTATTCATCCAGACTATAAAGAAGCTACAGTAACTTGCGGTTGTGGCAACACATTCAAAACTGGCTCTGTAAAAGAAGACCTTCGTGTAGACGTTTGCTCCAAATGCCATCCGTTCTTCACTGGTCAACAACGTGCGGCTCAAGCTCGTGGTCGTATTGAACAATTTAACAAACGTTACGGCAAATAATTTGTCATGTAATGTAGCATCTATGGGCAGGGCTATGAGCTCTGCCTCTATTTGTTTATGAGAGGAGCTCTTGTGAACACAGAACGTATTAAAAAGTTTGTCGGTGGACAAGCTGTGATCGAAGGTGTCATGATGAGGGGCCCTGGCGTTACAGCAACAGCTGTACGAGAGCCAGCGGGAACCATTGTAGTTCAAAAAGAGCCTACAAAATCTATTGCTGACACATATCCAATTTTGAAAAAACCATTTCTTCGGGGCTGTGTAGCTCTTTATGAATCCCTCGTAATTGGTATGAAGGCCTTGTCCTTCTCTGCTAAGGCCGCTGGTGATGAAGAGGAAGAAATGTCTAATAGTGAAATTGCCATTACTATGGTTATTTCTACCATCTTTGCGATAGCTGTATTTTTGGCATTGCCTACATTTATCGTGAAATTTATTCCTGGTGTACAGGATAATCATGTTGTATTAAATCTCATTGAAGGTGTCATTCGTTTAGTCCTTTTCCTACTCTATATTTGGGGGATTGGACTTACAAAGGATATTCAACGAGTTTTCCAATATCATGGGGCAGAGCATAAAACGATTCATACTTATGAATTAGACTTGCCTCTCACTGTAGAAAACGTTCGCAAACAAAGTCGCTTACATCCGCGATGTGGCACAAATTTCTTACTTATCGTTATGGTTGTAAGTATCTTTGTATTTGCCTTTTTAGGGTGGCCTAATTTGTTAGAACGTATCGTAAGCCGCGTACTTCTTATGCCAGTAGTGGCAGGTATTGCGTACGAGGTTATTCGTCTTGCTGGTCGTAGTGAGCATTCCTTTGTGCAAGCTCTTATTAAACCTGGTCTTGCATTACAATACATGACGACACGTGAACCAGAAGATGATCAAATTGAAGTAGCTATACGTGCTCTTGAAGAGGTTCGCCCTCCTGAGAGTGATGCTTATGAAGAGGAATAAACATGCTAGTAGATAAATTACAAGTTATTGAAGATAAATTTATGGACCTGGAGCAGCGCATCAGTGACCCTGAAGTGATTGCACGCCAAGATGAATGGCGTAAATTAACACGTCAACATGCTCAATTATCTGAAACAGTTGAAACATTCCGTACTTATAAAAAAGTATTAGCTGGTATTGATGAAGCTATGGAAGTTATTGAAGATAAATCCATGGATGAAGAATTCCGCGAAATGGCACAAGAGGAATTGAAAGAGCTAAAACCTCAAAAAGAGGAATTAGAAGAGAAATTACAAATTCTTTTATTGCCTAAAGATCCTAATGACGATAAAAACATCATCATCGAAATTCGCGGTGGTGCTGGCGGTGATGAAGCAGCATTGTTCGCAGGCGACTTGTTCCGCATGTACACAAAATATGCGGAAAGCCAAGGTTGGCGTTGTGAGATTATCGATGCTAATGAACCTGAACTTGGTGGCTTTAAAGAGGTTATTTTCTCTGTAGATGGTGAAAATGTATATTCTAAGATGAAATTTGAATCTGGTGTACATCGTGTACAACGTGTACCTGCTACAGAAACACAAGGCCGTGTTCATACGTCTACCGTTACTGTGGCTGTATTACCAGAGATGGAAGATGTTGATATTGAAGTTAATGAAAAAGACTTGAAAATCGACACTTATCGTGCTAGTGGTGCGGGCGGTCAGCATATCAATAAAACAGAATCTGCTGTTCGTATTACACACTTACCTTCTGGTATCGTTGTTGCATGCCAAGACCAACGTTCTCAATTACAAAACCGTGAAAAAGCTATGCGTGTATTGCGTGCTAAATTGCAAGACCAAGCTGAACAAGAGGCTATTTCTAGCATGGCAGCAGACCGTAAGAGCCAAGTTGGTACAGGTGACCGTAGTGAACGTATTCGTACCTATAACTATCCACAAGGTCGCGTAACAGATCATCGTATTAACTTAACATTGTATAAATTAGATGCTATTTTAAATGGCGATTTAGATGAAATCATTCAAGCCTTAAATGCTGCTGACCAAGCGGCAAAAATGCAGGAGGCTAATACAAATGTATAAGGAGATTTGGACAATCGGTCGTATTCTCCAGTGGACAGAGCAGTACTTTCAAAACAAGGAGATGGATACACCTCGACTTGATGGGGAAGTACTGCTTTCTCACGTTTTAGGTAAGGATCGTATTTATCTATATACCCATTATGACCAACCGCTTATTCAAGAGGAACTAGATGCCTTTAGACCACTCGTTCAAGAACGGGCTAAGGGGCATTGTGTAGCGGCCATAATTGGGGAAAAGGACTTTATGGGATTGACCTTTAAGGTTAATGATAAGGTATTGATTCCACGACCTGATACAGAAACCTTGATTGAGCATGTACTAGGCACGTATCCAAAAGATAGCGATGTGCGTATACTTGATGTATGTACGGGCCCTGGTACGATATTACTCAGTCTATTACACTATTTGCCGAATGCGTGTGGTGTAGGTCTTGAAATATCTACGGATGCCTTGACAGTGGCTGAGGAAAATAGTGAAAGATTTAGCTTAAATGATCGTGTTCAATTGTTAGAGTCTGATATGTTTTCTGCCTTAGATGGTAATGCTGAAAAGTTTGACCTCATCGTATCGAATCCACCATATATCCGTACAGGGGATGCTAAATTATTATCTCAGGATGTATTAAATGAGCCTCAAATTGCCTTGTTTGGTGGTGAAGATGGATTAGAATTCTATCGTATTTTAGCTAAAGAGTGCGGCACATATTTAAAACCACAAGGTCGTATAGCCTTTGAAATAGGTTACGATCAAGCAGAAGAGGTAAAGGCTTTATTAAAAGAAGCTGGTCATTACTCCAACATTCAATGTATCGCTGATCTTGGTGGTAATAACCGTGTTGTAACCGCAGTATATGAGGGATAATATGGATACTCAAATTATTACAAATCCATCAGAACAAGAACTAGATATGCTTGCCAGTGCATTGCGTAATGGTGAATTGGTGTCCATTCCCACAGAAACTGTATATGGACTCGGTGCTAATGGACTTGATCCAGAGGCGATGGATAAAATCTATGCTGCCAAAGGTCGTCCTTCAGATAATCCATTGATTTTACATGTTCCTAATAGTGAAAGTATAAAACCTTTGGTAACAGAGGTTTCAAATACAGCACAACTATTAATGGATACGTTTTGGCCAGGGCCATTAACGATTACATTGCCTAAATCTGATTTAGTGCCAGATCGTGCTACTGGTGGATTACCTCGCGTGGCATTGCGTTGCCCTGATCATAAGGTATGCCGTGCATTATTAGAACGCGCTGGTGTACCTGTAGCGGCTCCTAGTGCAAATATATCTGGTCGTCCAAGTCCTACAACGGCACAAGATGTTTACCATGATATGAATGGCCGTATTTCTTATATTTTAGATGCTGGTCCATGTACGATTGGTGTAGAATCTACTGTAGTGGAAGTGCATGATGATAAGATCATTATATTGAGACCCGGTGGGATTACAAAAGCTCAGCTTGAAAATGTTGTGTCTACTGTTGAGTATGATACTGCGCTAGTTAATGCTGCCACTAAGCCTAAGGCTCCTGGTATGAAGTATACGCACTATGCGCCTGATGCACCTATGACAGTTGTTGTAGGTGATCCAGAGGTTATAGCATCTACGTTTAAGGAGCTTTCAGAAGGTATAGAAGGTCCTATCGGTTGTTTGGTCAGTCATGAAACATACGACCTGATTAAAGACGATACGCGCTTTATGTGCCATTGTTTTGGACATCATGGTGATGCCTTATCATTAGGCCATGACTTTTACAAAAGCCTATTACATTTTAATGAAAATCATGTTACCTTAATCTTAGCAGAAGGTGTTAATGATGATGGTTTTGGCGTTGCTATTATGAATCGTATGGAAAAGGCATCTAGTCACCATATCATTTATAAGTAAATTTACTAGCATAAAAATGTCCACTGATAATAGAAATATGTCTTTACATATTGGATGAATTTGCTATAATGTATAAAGTAATCACAAAATGTGATTAAGTAAGGATGTTATTATGAATATTTTATTTGTGTGTACCGGTAATACTTGCCGTAGCCCTATGGCTGAAGGTATTACACGGGCCCTTGCAGCGGAGCAACATAAGGATGTGACGACTGTATCAGCGGGTCTATTTGCCGCCTATGGAGCAAAGCCAACTGAACAAGCCGTTGAAGCTATCCGTTCCATTGCAGATATTTCTGATCATGAATCGAGACCATTGACAATGGAACTCGTGAATGCAGCAGATCTTATCATTGGTATGACGAAAGATCACAAATCTGTACTACTTCGCC
The DNA here is from genome assembly GCA_902477915.1 of uncultured Veillonella sp. Classification (GTDB taxonomy): domain Bacteria; phylum Bacillota; class Negativicutes; order Veillonellales; family Veillonellaceae; genus Veillonella. The sequence goes on along the minus strand of CABSJA010000019.1, from coordinate 8,669 downwards.
AATTCCCGTTTGAGGAAGGTAAAATCAAAACGATTTCCGAGTGGGGTGGTCAAGATGGTGATGTTACTGACCCATATGGATCTGATCAAACCGTATATAATCAATGTGCGGAACAAATTTATCACTTAGTAGAGGCTGGTCTTAGATCAGTGCCTCAGAAGGCGTAGGAGATGAAATTATGAAAGTTGCAATCGGTTGTGATCATGGCGGATTACATTTAAAAGCATCCGTTAAGGAATTATTAAATGCATTGGGACATGAAGTAGAGGATTTTGGCTGTCATACGGCTGATTCTTGCGACTATCCTGATATTGCTGTACCTGTGGCAAATGCTGTCGTATCTGGTCAAGCAGACAGAGGTATTTTGATTTGTGGTACTGGTATTGGTATCGGTATTGCAGCAAATAAGATTGCTGGTATTCGCGCTGCTCTTTGTCATGATACATTCTCTGCTCATGCATGTCGTGAACATAATGACGCTAATATTCTCACAATGGGGGAACGCGTTATTGGTCCTGGCCTAGCTAACGATATTGTAGCCATCTTTATGGAAACAGAGTTCGAAGGTGGTCGTCACGCACGCCGTGTAGAGAAAATTAAAGCATTAGAGAAATAATACATCATTACCTATATATATTCGTTTTGCACGAGGAGGATACTCATGAGTTTCTTAGAAAAACAAGACCCTAATATTCAAGCTGTTATCAATCAAGAATTAGCACGCCAACGCGATAAATTAGAAATGATCGCTTCTGAAAACTTTGTTTCTCAAGCAGTAATGGAAGCTCAGGGTAGCGTATTGACTAACAAATATGCAGAAGGGTATCCTGGTAAACGTTATTATGGCGGTTGTGAAAATGTTGATGTTATCGAAACATTAGCTATTGAACGTGCAAAACGCTTGTTCGGTGCAGAACATGCTAACGTACAACCTCACTCTGGTTCTCAAGCAAACTTTGGCGTGTATTTCGCATTATTACAACCTGGTGATACTATTGTGGGTATGAACTTGTCCCATGGTGGTCACTTAACACATGGTTCTCCAGTTAACGTATCTGGTACATATTTCAACGTAGTACCTTACGGTGTAGATGCAGAAACTCAACAAATCGATTATGATGAGTTCCGTAAAATCGTATTAGAAGCAAAACCTAAATTGATCATCGCTGGTGGTAGTGCTTACAGCCGTCAAATCGACTTCAAAAAAATGGCTGATGTAGCTCATGAAGTTGATGCTATCTTCATGGTAGATATGGCTCACTTTGCAGGTCTTGTAGCAGCAGGTTTACATCCAAACCCAGTAGAATATGCTGATATCGTTACTACCACAACTCATAAAACATTGCGTGGCCCTCGTGGTGGCATGATTCTTTGCAAAGAAAAATATGCTAAAGCAATCGATAAAGCAATCTTCCCTGGTATTCAAGGTGGCCCTTTGATGCATGTTATCGCTGCTAAAGCTGTTGCATTTGGTGAAGCATTACAACCAGAATTCAAAGTATATGCACAACAAGTTATCGATAATGCAAAAGCATTGGCTGCTGCATTGCAAGAAAAAGGCTTAACAATCGTTTCTGGTGGTACAGATACTCACGTTATGTTGGTAGATGTACGCAATACTGGCTTAACAGGTAAAGAAGCAGAACATTTACTTGATGAAGTAGGTATTACATGTAATAAAAATACAATTCCATTCGATCCTGCTAGCCCATTTGTAACAAGCGGTATCCGTCTTGGTACACCAGCGCTTACAACACGTGGCTTACAAGTAAAAGATATGGAAGAAATTGCAGATATCATTGCAACTGTACTTAAAAATCCTGAAGATAAAGCAGTTCATGAAGCAGCAAGCAAACGCGTAGCAGCACTTTGCGAAGCGTATCCATTGTACTAATCTTTGGATTAATCCATTAGACTTACATAAGGTTTAAATACAATAAAAGGGATGTGTATTATCACATCCCTTTTAATATTTTTATGGCATGATTTATGAATCTGTGATAGAGTAAATATGAAAGTTATATGGATACTAATAGGGTACGTATATTGTATTATAGGAGGACAGTCATGAAAGTTAATGTTATGACACATCCATTGATTCAACACAAAGTTACATTGATGCGCGATGTAGAAACAGGCTCTAAAGATTTCAGACAATTACTTGATGAAATTACGATGTTAATGGGCTATGAAATTACACGTAGCTTACCATTAGAGGATGTAGAGGTTCAAACACCTTTAACTAAAATGACTGGCAAACGTATTGCAGGTAAAAAATTGGGTATTATTCCAATTCTTCGTGCTGGTCTAGGCATGGTAAATGGTATGCTTAACTTGATTCCAACTGCAAAGGTTGGTCATATCGGCTTATACCGTGATCCAGAAACATTAAAACCAGTAGAATATTACTGCAAGTTACCTTCTGACGTAGGTGAACGCGACTTTATCGTAACAGACCCAATGCTCGCTACTGGTGGTAGTGCGGCAGCAGCTATTACATTGCTAAAAGAAAAAGGTGCTAAAAACATCAAATTAATGTGTCTTGTTGCAGCTCCTGAAGGTGTAGAAGCAGTAAATAAAGAACATCCTGAAGTTCCTATTTACGTAGCAGCCCTTGATGAAAAACTTAATGATCATGGTTACATTTTGCCTGGCTTAGGCGATGCTGGTGACCGTATCTTCGGTACAAAATAAAATAAACATATGTAAACGACATAATTTAGGTACAAAGCTGTATAAAATCCCTAAATTATGTCGTTTTCTACGTATAAAGTCTTGAATAAAATCTACATAGGGTATACAATACAAATGTAAAAGTATTTTTTTATTTTAGGTGGGACGAATTTTGTTCACATGGGACGAAAAACGATTCATACAATCCCAACGGGTAAAGGAGGGACCCGATGAACGAGTTTCTAATGATATGTGAACGTATTGTTCCTGAAATCGTTAGTGTATTAAAGGAGCGATACAAAATATTAAACCACCTAGTTTATGAAGAGCCTATAGGCCGTAGAACATTAGCTACTGCAACGGACCTTCCAGAGCGAACCGTAAGAAGTCATATTGAGCTAATGCGTGCTAATGGTCTTGTAGACATTTATAAACCAGGGATTTTTCTCACTGATGAGGGACATGCAATTGTTCCAAAGTTGCGAAATTTTTTAAATGAATTAGATCGTATTAACGAGCTAGAACATCGATTGACTGAAGCACTTCATATCGATAGGGTTATCATCACTCCTACAGAAGGAACGTTGATGGTAAAAAAACTAGGCTTTGCAGCAGCAAAGTTATTACAGGAATTATTAGAACCGGACTCTGTAGTTGCCATCAGTGGTGGTAGTACAATGGCTGCAGTAGCTGAGGAAATGCCTGTATTACCATTTAATCCTATTGTTGTACCGGCCCGTGGTGGCGTTGGTGAGGTTGTAGAATATCAAGCTAACGTAATTGCTTCGGTACTTGCTGAACGGCTTCGCGGTACCTATAAAATGCTCCATTTGCCTGATGGACTTTCACAAGACTCATTGCATATGCTCATGACTTGCGAACCTCAAATCAAGGAAATTGGTGATCTTATTAGTAGGACTGACGTACTCTTGTTTGGTATTGGTACAGCTATGAGAATGGCGGATCAACGCCATATAGCTGATGATGTGCGTAAGCAGTTAGTAGATAATCATGCTGTTGGCGAAGCTCTTGGTCAATATTGCGATATAGATGGTAAGTTGATTTATTCCACTAATAATATTGGTTTATCACTTCCTGATGTTGCAAAAATTCCCAATGTGATTGCTGTGGCTGGAGGACAAGATAAATCGAGTGCCATTATAGGTGTTATGAGAGCTTGTCAAAAAGGTATACTAATCATCGATGAGCAAGCTGCAGAAGGTATGCGTCAATTGTTACAAATTTCAGCATTATAAATGAAGTTAGTAGTTAAATATTTTGTTAGAATATTTTTGTTATTAGGAGGATCTAACAATGGCAGTAAAAGTTGGTATTAACGGTTTTGGTCGTATTGGTAAATGTGTAGTACGTGCAGCGATTAATAATCCTGACGTAGAAGTTGTAGCAATCAATGCTACTGGCGATAATGAAGGTACTGCATTATTGTTAAAATATGACTCTGTTCATGGCACAATTCCTAATGAAGTAACATTTGATGATGACAATATCTATGTTGACGGTAAAAAAATCCGCGTATTCCATGACCGCGATGCTTCTAAATTGCCTTGGTCTGAAGAAGGCGTAGAAATCGTTATGGAATGTACTGGTAAATACCGCGATGCAGAGGAAGCAAAGGTTCATTTGAATCAACCTACTGTTAAAAAAGTATTGATTTCTGCACCTGGTAAAAACGAAGACTTAACTATGGTTATGGGTGTAAACCAAGATATGTATGATCCTGCAAAACACCACATCATCTCCAATGCATCTTGTACAACAAACTGCTTGGCTCCATTTGCTAAAGTTTTATGCGATGAATTCGGTATCAAACGTGGTATGATGACTACAATTCATTCCTATACAAATGACCAAAAAATTCTTGATGCACGTCATAAAGACCCTCGTCGTGCTCGTGCAGCAGCAATGTCTATCATTCCTACAACAACTGGTGCAGCCAAAGCGGTTGCAAAAGTATTGCCTCAATTAAAAGGTAAATTAGACGGTTTTGCATTGCGCGTTCCTACTCCGGACGTATCTGCTACAGATCTTGTTTGCGAACTTGAAAAACCAGCTACTAAAGAAGAAATCAACGAAGCATTCCGCAAAGCAGCAGCTGGCGAATTAAAAGGTATTCTTGGTGTATCCGATGTACCATTGGTATCTTGTGATTTCAGCTCTGATCCTCGCAGCTCCATTGTTGATGCTGATTTAACAATGGTTATGGATGGCAACATGGTAAAAGTTGTTTCTTGGTATGATAACGAATGGGGTTACTCCGAACGTCTTATCGATATGGCAGCATTCGTAGCAAGCAAAGGCTTATAATCCGGGAGGCTTTGATGAAACTAACAATCGATGGTTTACAAGTAGACAACAAAACAGTATTTGTTCGTGTTGATTTTAATGTTCCTATGAAAGACGGTGTCATCACTGATGACACTCGTATTCGTAGTGCATTACCTACTATCAATTATTTAATTGAAAAAGGGGCAAAGGTAATTCTTGCTTCTCACTTTGGTCGTCCAAAAGGGGAACGCAAACCTGAAATGTCTTTGGCACCATGTGCAAAACATTTATCTGAGCTTATCAATAAACCAGTAGCATTCGTAGATGACTGCATTGGCCCTAAGGTTGAAGAAGCTGTAAAAGCATTACAACCTGGCGATGTATTGATGCTTGAAAACTTGCGTTACCACAATGAAGAAACTAAAAATGATCCTGAGTTTGCTAAACAATTAGCATCTCTTGCTGATGTAGCCATCAACGATGCGTTTGGTGTTTCTCACCGTAATGCAGCGTCCGTAGTTGGTATTGCTGATTATATTCCGATGGCAGCAGGCTTCTTGCTCAAAAAAGAAATTGAAGCATTAAGTGCAGCGGTTGTACATCCTAAAACACCTATGGCAGCTATCATCGGTGGTGCTAAGGTAACAGATAAAATTTCTGTAATTTCTAATTTATTACCTAAAGTTGATGTCATGATTATCGGCGGCGGTATGGCTAACGCTTTCATTAAAGCACAAGGCTGTAACATTGGTAGCTCCTTATTCGAAGAAGGCCAAGAAGCTATCGCTACAGATCTTGTTATGGAAGCACGTGTAGCAGGGGCTAAATTATTGACTCCAATTGATGCAGTAGTAGCTGATGCTTTCAGCAACGATGCTAATACTAAAATCGTTGACGTTGAAAATATTGAAGATGGTTGGATGGTTCTAGATATTGGCCCTAAAACACGGGAGCTATATGTAGAAGCATTGGCGCCAATGAAGACTATTATTTGGAATGGTCCTATGGGCGTATTTGAAATGGAAAACTTTGCAGCTGGTACAAATGCGGTAGCAAAAGCTGTAGCTGAATCCGATGCGATGACTATCGTTGGTGGTGGCGACTCTGTAGCGGCTATTGAAAAAAGTGGCTTAGCAGATAAGATTAGCCATATCTCCACAGGTGGTGGCGCATCCTTGGAATTCTTAGAAGGTAAAATTCTACCAGGTATTGCTGCATTGTCTGAGGCATAATATGAGAAAACCCATTATTGCAGGAAATTGGAAAATGAATGGCACCATTGCGTCTGGATCAATTCTGATCGAAGCGTTTAACAGCGTGTTACAAGATATGGAATTATCCTGTGATGTAGTTGTTTGCCCGCCTTTTACAGCTATTGAACGTGCTGTAGCATTAACACGCGATACAGCGATTGCAGTAGGCGCACAAACTATGGATTATCATGATGCTGGTGCATTCACTGGTGAAATTTCACCACTTATGCTTACAGAGGTAGGCGTCAATTATGTTATTATCGGTCACTCTGAACGCCGTGAATATTATGGTGAAACAGATGAGACGGTAAATGCAAAGATTAAAAGTGCATTCCATCATAATTTGACACCTATTGTCTGTGTTGGTGAAAGCTTAGAACAACGTGAGTCCGGTCATACTTTAGACTGGATTACGTCTCAACTTAAAGGTGCTTTGGTTGACGTTCCTAAAGAACAAGTTAGCCAATTGATTGTTGCGTACGAACCAATTTGGGCTATCGGCACAGGAAAAACAGCAACTGCCGATCAAGCTGAAGAAGTATGTAAAGAAATTCGTGATTACATACGCTCTTTATACGATGATGAGACTGCTGATGCTGTGCGCATCCAATATGGTGGTAGTGTAAAATCTGAAAATGCTCTCGAAATCCTAGGAGAACCTAATATTGATGGGGCACTCGTAGGTGGTGCATCTTTAGTAGTTGATGAATTTATTGATATTATTAAAGCGGCGAATCAAGTAAGCGCTTAATATGAGGTTAAAAATGGCTAAATTAAAGGCTCCCGTAATGCTAGTCATCCTAGATGGCTTTGGCATGGGAGATCAATCAGATACAACCAATGCTGTGGTACAGGCGAAGCCGCACTGTTTTAATCAATTATGGGATATGTATCCACATACAAAATTAGAAGCATCAGGACTAGCGGTAGGCCTTCCAGAAGGCCAAATGGGGAATTCTGAGGTTGGTCATTTAAACCTTGGCTCTGGTCGTATTGTGTACCAAGATTTAACTCGTATTACTAAAGACGTTGAGTCTGGCGAGTTCTATAATCGCCCTGTTATAAAGGAACTGTATGAAGTAGGCAAAAAACAAAGCTTACATCTTATTGGCCTAGTTTCTGATGGCAATGTGCATTGTTCTTTAGAACATATCAAGGCTGTTATTAAAGGCGCTCATGACAATGGTATTGAACATGTATATGTACATGCATTGCTCGATGGTCGTGATGTAGCACCTCAATGCGCACAAGGTTATATCAAAGATTTAGAAGCATATATGGCAGAGCTAAACTGTGGTAAAATTGCCACCGTTAGTGGTCGCTATTATGCAATGGATCGGGATAATCGTTGGGACCGTGTGGAACTTGCTTACAATGCTATTGTACATGGTCAAGGTGAAAGTGCCGCATCAGCTTGTGAAGCGGTACAACAATCTTATGATAAGGATGCAGCTGATGAGTTTGTTCTTCCTACAGTGATTGACACTGAAGGAACTATCAAGAATGGTGATGCTGTTATCTTCTGTAACTTCCGTCCAGACCGTGGGCGTGAACTTACAAAAGCCTTAGTATTGCCAGAATTTGATGGCTTTAACCGTGAACCATTATCCTTGTATATGGCGACCATGACCAAATATGAAGATGGCTTACCAGTTCATATTGTGTACGAAAAAGACATCTTGTCAGAAACATTAGGCGAAGTACTCAGTGTAGGTGGCTATCGTCAATTGCGTATTGCTGAAACAGAGAAATATGCCCATGTAACGTACTTCTTCAACGGCGGTAAAGAGGAACCATTTGAAGGCGAGGACCGCATCCTTGTAAAATCACCTCAAGTGGCAACTTATGATTTACAACCTGAGATGAGCGCTTATGAAGTGACTGATAAGGTTGTACAAGCTATTCAAGATGAAACATATGACATGATTATCTTGAACTTTGCAAACCCAGATATGGTCGGTCATACAGGTAGCTTTGAAGCAGCTGTTAAAGCAGTGCAAGCAGTAGATACTTGTTTAGGTCGAATCGTAGAGGCTATACGTAATAAAAAGGGTCATTTGTTGATTACCGCAGACCATGGTAATGCAGAGCTTATGGTTAACCATGAAACAGGTAAGGTGCATACAGCACATACAACGAACTTGGTACCGTTAATTTTAATGAGTGATACTCTAAAATCAGCTACATTAGAATCTGGTAAATTATGTGATATTGCGCCAACATTATTAGACTTGGCAGGCATAGAACAACCAAAATCCATGACTGGTCATAGTTTGATAAAAAAAGCATGATGTAGAGATTTTAGCTTTCACTATATTTATAATTATTAGAGTGATAAGCCTATATGGTTTAGCTCAATATATAATGGCTGTCAGATGATAGGTCCAGATGATAGTCATTCCATTAGATTTTATGAGGTGAAGAAATGGCAGTAATTGAACAAGTCATTGCAAGAGA